>JAPLUP010000660.1 GCA_026397575.1 Candidatus Zixiibacteriota bacterium | reverse complement strand
GCCTACTGCGGGTTCGACATCACGCCGCGAGTCGGCGTGAGCTACCAAACTTAAGCCGCGACATTCCAGGCAACAACAGTTTTTCATCAGTCCGCAATGCGTGGGGTAAAGGTGGAATTAGCCCAAAACAAAAGCGCCGGCCAACTGACCGGCGCTTCTGCCTGTGTCTAGATCGAAACCAACGTGGTTTCGATGACGTGAACTAGTTCAGGCGAATCAGTTCAACGCGACGGTTCTGAACGCGACCGTCAAACGTCTTGTTGTCATACTTCGGCATGTCCGGACCATAACCCTTGGCAGTAAATCTGTCTTTGTCCAGACCTTTGAATACGAAGTAATCCACGACGGCCTGAGCACGATTCTGCGCCAAGGTATCGTTCCAGGTGTGTCTGCCGGAAATGTCAGTGTGACCCTGGACTTCAAGGTTGACATGCGGGAAGGCCGCCAGCGACTTGACCACTTCGTCAAGCGCCTTCTTGGCTTTCTCAGTCAACGTCCAAGTGTTGACGATGAATTGGACTTCCTTAAGCACCAGTTCTTTTTCGATCGTGTAGTCGGTCGGGCAACCGTCGGCATCAACCCTAAGGCCAGCCGGTGTGCCGGGGCACTTATCGCAGCCATCGCAAACGCCGTCGGCATCGGAATCAATCGGGCAACCGTTAGCGTCAACCTTGCAGCAGGATGGTGTATCGGGGCACTTGTCAAGGCAATCGGCAACGCCGTCCTTGTCGGTGTCGATGCCGCAACCGTTGGCGTCAACCTTGCAGCCAGCGGGTGTATCCGGGCACTTGTCGCAGCCATCCCAGACACCGTCTTTGTCAGTGTCAATCGGGCAACCGTTAAGGTCGACTTTGGCGCACTTCGGAGTGTCGGGGCACTTGTCTCTGCCATCGCAGACGCCGTCGCCATCGGTATCAACCGGGCAACCAAATTCATCAACGACACAATTCTCCGGCGTATCAGGGCACTTGTCGTCTTTATCGCAAACACCGTCTTTGTCACTATCTTCGCAGCTGCCGAAATAGGCAGTGAGGACTGCGCCACCTTCGAATAACCCCTTGGGCAGGTCAAGGTTACTGGAATTGGCGAGTTCCTTAGCATCGCCATCCTTAAAATCTGAGAGCATATTGCTGAAAATGTGATAACGGACCGCCGCGCCAATCGAGAATTGCTCGATCAGGAAGTACTCAAAGCCGGCACCGATCATAAGGGTGGCCTGCTGGTCCTGCAATTCGTAGGTCTTGCCTTTGTAGGGCACTTGGACGATCTTGTTACCGTCCATGGGGTTCCTGATCGACCAACCGCCGATGCCGGCGCCAACGGTCAAGTAGACATTGAATTCCTTGTCGGGCAAAAGGTTGATAACCGGTCCAATTTCCGCAATATAGTTGCGGAGGCGGTATGTCTTGATTCCGTCCTTGTCATCCTGCTTCGTGAACTTGGTGGCTCCCGATTCCAGAATGCCACCGTGAGTGCGGCCATAAACACCGGTCAAAGCGATCGAAACGTACTTGTGTACGCCCCACTTCACTTCGGCGCCGTGCATGAAGCTCAACTTCCAAGGGTCTTTGGCTACGGTGTGAAATCCGAAGCGATAGGACAGCCCCAACTTGCCGGTCTGATCGTAGGCAAACGAAGGCGCTACCAAAAAGGCGATCAGGGCAAGCATTGTGAAGAACACGATTACTTTACGCAAGGTTTGTTACCTCCCAAATAGGGTTTTATTTCTAATTCAACCTCAGAGGGGATAATGGCAAAGAATCCCTCCATGGAAACTCATTCTCCCAACGAAATGCCGGACAGACTTCTTCCGGTCAAATGAAGTGAAAAGGTATATCCTCCTCAATTTGAAATCAACAAAAAAACACAAGATTTCCTGACTTAGACTTGGTCGGTGCATACCGCCCTGCCAACACCCCTATACTACGCGGACAAGAGCCCGAGGCGCTAACCTGATTACCCCCTAAAACGATCGGGTTTCGTGCTTGAATGTCAAGAGGAAACAGTTGCAAAAGAGCTAATGTGAGCCGTTTTGGTATTTATTCTCTTGACAGCACCCACCGGGCGAATATATTCCGGCAACCAATCAGGAAGTTGAGTGTAGAAATAACAAATGGAAGTTTTAGGAGGAAACTGAGAAAATGAGGAAGAGACTCTTAACGGTCGTAGTCATTCTGGTGGCGGCGACTGCGTTGGTCTTCAGCAGAGTCATTGCCCAAGATTCAACCAAGACAACCACAGAAACGAAGACAACAACAACTAAGACTACAACGAAAACGGAAGTTGCAAAACCGGCGGCCAGCAAGTTCGAGTATGTCGGCAAGGACAAGTGCAAGCTGTGCCACATGAAGGATGAGTATAGTTCCTGGCTGACGACGGCACACGCCAAGGCGTGGGAAGCGTTGAAGCCGGAAGAGCAAAAGAAAGATTCGTGTGTCGTTTGTCACAGCACAGGCAAGGACGCCGCGGGCGTTTTGTTGACCGGTGTACAGTGCGAGGCTTGCCACGGTCCGGGTTCAGCTTACAAAACTCAGGCGAATATGAAGGACAAGAAGCTGGCGATGGCCGCCGGATTGACCCAGCCGACGAAGGAAGTCTGTGTAAAGTGTCACAACGACAAATCGCCGACCTTCAAGGGCTTTGATTTCGACAAGTACTCAAAGGATCCCAAAGGTATGCACAAGATCTTCCCGAAAAAGACCGTGGAGAAGAAGGGCTAAATATCTGACTTCATCAAACTTCGAGTCAAATTGATCGTAGAATATAGCCGGCGTGCAATTATGCGCGCCGGTTTGTTTATGTTAGCATGAAGATGTTTGCTACCATCATCACCATTGCCTCGCTTATTATCGTACTGGCGCATGCCGGTGTGTACTTCTCGTGGCTGAAGTTTTTCCAGATCACTGATCCGGGTTTTCGGCGCGGCCTGGCGATAGCTCTCTTTGTCCTGTCAATCAGCTTCATCATCGGTTCGATGCTGGTGCATCGGTATCAGCACGGTCTTTCGGGCGCTATCTATCTGGTCTCAGCGATTTGGCTTGGCGCCTTTCTATATATCCTGATGTCGGTAGTGCTTACTTGGGCATTCGCGGGGGTAAGCGCACTGATTGCTGGTTCAGCGCATTTCCGACCGATTGCGATGGCGTTCCTCGCTATCGCGGTAGGTTTCTCGTTGTACGGTCTCTGGAGCGCCGCAAATCCGAGAGTGACAGAGATTACGGTGCCGATCAGAAATCTGCCGTCAAGTTGGGAAGGGCGCAGGATTGCGCAGATTTCGGATGTGCATCTGGGGGCGATCAACCGGACGGAGTTCATGAAGCACATCGTCGAGGAAGTCAACAGCGTCAATCCCGATATGGTCGTTATCACGGGCGATTTGTTCGATGGCGTGGGGGACGACCTCAGGAAGTTGGTGCACCCGTTGGCCGAGCTGCATCCACCGCTGGGAACATTCTTCATTACCGGCAACCACGAGACCTATCACGGCGTTGATTCGTGCATCGCGGCTTTGGACAATCTGCCGATCAAGGTGCTGCGCAATGAGATAGTTGATCTGGACGGCGTCCAACTTCTCGGCATCGAGTACCCTTTGCGCGAACAGAAGATCGTGCTCGACACGATTCTACAGCGTTTGCAGCCGGGGAAGCCGACGATTGCGCTTTTTCATATACCTTCAGGGGTGGAAGTATTCAAGAAATATGGTGTGAACTTGCTGCTATGCGGACACACGCACGTGGGGCAGATGTGGCCGTTCAACTACATCACGCACAGTGTCTACCATGGCTATGACTATGGTCTGAAAACCGACGGCGATTTTTCGATCTACACTAATAGCGGGGCAGGGAGTTGGGGACCGCCGTACCGCACTAACGTCCGACCGGAGGTGGCGGTGGTGACGGTGACGGTCAAGTAGCCAGCATATCCAAGTTTGCAGCCATAATCAAAGAACCCACCCGACGCTTCGCTTTGGGTGGGGTACCGAGTGCCCTTAAAGCGTGATTCTAAGAAGACAGGAAATAACGGAAGTTAAGACAACTTGTCGCAAAGGACAGCCATGAATTTCTTGGTTGCCTCGAACACTTCCTTGGCCTCGTCATAGGACATTTTGCCCAGTGGCTCGATCTGAACGCCGAGCGGCCCGACTGACCCCGCGACGAG
>JAPLUP010000188.1 GCA_026397575.1 Candidatus Zixiibacteriota bacterium | reverse complement strand
ATTGCCAGTGCGCCGTAGGTTCGGTCGGAGAACAGTCGGTCGGTCGGATCGATGAAGTAGTTCTTATTGTGGAAAATGCAGACGCCGAAGTCTACGCGATGAGTGTTGTTCAGATAGATGATCTGCAGGTTTGACTGACTGATTGAATTGACGAGATCGGTGGAGATAAAGAACTGATGGTTGCCGAGGAAATCACTCAGCACGACAAACGACTGTCCACGCAAACCATAGAATGGATCATAGGAGACACCACCGGAAACATAGTCAGGCGAAAACTTGGCTCGGTATTTCTTGATTTTGTATTCGCCGGATGGCAACTTGGTATATAGCGTATCCCGTCCGTCTTCCTCAAGCACCTTGGCGGCGACATGAGTCGTGTCCGGGGCTTCCAGCGGGCCGTGTGAAGCGTCCGGCGACGGCGGGGTAAACACGTAGTCCGGGTAGTCCTCCCCGCTATGCGGCACTTCTAACTTGCCCTTTTCGTTCAAAGTGGAGTCGGACGATTCCACCGGCGCTTCGACTTTCGCCAGTTCAGCCGTCATTTCCCCTGCCGCGAATTTCGTCAGTGCCAGCGGTGCGCCGTTCGCCGTCACCGGCTTGATTTCCTTCATCAGGTAGACGTCATATCCACCCTTGAAGAACGCGGAGAAGGCAATCTGATCGCCTTGGGGCGACCATGACGGCGAAGTGATCCCGGTCAGAACATTAGTGACTGCAAACGATTCGCCACCGTTGTCGAACTCCTTGATGTAAAGATTGTCGATACCATTAAGATTGGAGACGTAGCAGAGTTTGTGACCGTCGGGCGCCCAGGTCGGATACCGACAGACACCATTCTCATGAGTCACTGTGTCAATCGTCCCGGTTGCAACGTTGAGTATGAAGATGTTGTAAGTACCGTACTTGAAGTTGCCCGCTTTGTCGCTGCCTATCGGTCGATCGGAAGCGAACGCGATCTTCAAACCGTCAGGTGAGAAACAAACGTCCTTGTCGTCGTACAGATCGTCCGTCAACTGCCGCAAGTCTTTGGTCTTGGGGTCCACCAGAAAGATATCTGCTTTCCCGTTCTTAACTGCCGTAAAGGCAATTTCGCCACTTGCACCCCAGCTTGGCGAAATGACTGAGCCAAAACCCTGTCGGATGCGGTCGCTGATTTTCTTGTGCTTGACGTCGTAGATTATCAGTGCGTCGCTGCCGCCCGATTTGGCCACGAAAACCAGGTTCTTGCCGTCAGGCGACCAGCTCATTCCCGATACATAGGAATGCAGCGACTCCAGATCACCCGACCGCTCCCCCTTGACGAGCCGGTCAAGGACCTTGCCATCTATGGCGCTGACCAAGTAGATCTCAGTGTAGTCCTTGCGATCAGAGAAGATGGCTATCTTGTCACCTTGCGGCGAGAAGGCCGGCTTTTCGTTGAAATTGGAATGGTCTTTCTCATGGTTCGTCAACCGTTTGCCGATGTCGGCCGGTTCCGATCGGGTTGCGATTTCGGGCCAGTAGACCTTCTTCAGGTACTTACTGAATTTCTCGAAGAACTCGTCTTCGGTAAGTCCGATTGACGACTTCATCGCCCGTGACATTGAAAGGGAGCGTTTGCCCCGATTGATTATGTCAGGGATGCGCTCTGGTCCGTATGCTTCTGCGAGGAACTTGAGCGCCGCCTGTCCTTCCTTGTAGGCAAGAAAACCGCCAACCCACTCCAAGGGGGCAAGGTAGCTGTGAATGGTTGCATCACGCAGGACCATGTCGGCGAAGTAATCCCAGCCATGCCGCGAGGAATACTCCGCGAATCCCTCTGCATACCAGAGCGGCAGGCGGAAGAGATACTGCCGCGTTGCCAACGAACCGAAAAAGTTGCCATAGATCATGTCGTAGATTACGGCGTGTGTTAGTTCATGATGGAGGACATGCCGGAAATCCTCATAGGAACCATCGAACGGCACAACCACACGGTTCTTGAACGACTCGGTAAAACCGCCAACCGCCTCGGGAAGCAAATCCGGGATGACGTTGGTCTGCTGGAATTCGTTGGGCGAATTGTATACCAGAACCGGGACGCGACTTCGCAGCTTGTAGTCGAGTTGCTCTGAAACATAGACATAGGCCGACTCCAGTTCGGCCACTGCGAATTTGGCGAGGTCGTATTCGCCTTCATAGTAATAAAGATCAAAGTTGGGGGTCTGGATGTAGTGCCAGTCAAAATTCTTGTACTGCACCTTGTTCTTGCCGAAGGATTCTTCCTGGGCATGAAGCGCCGTGGTCAAGAACAAGAACGCGAGACCGAGAAACATGCTAAGTCGTTTCATACTGTATATACTCATTCGAATAGGTTTTATTCCGGTACTTTTTCGATCGCAGCACCGACAGCTTGAAGCTTCATCTCCAAATTGTCGTAACCGCGCTCCACATGATATATTCGTCTGACTTCGCTTCTCCCTGAAGCCGCCAAACAGGCAGCTACCAGACCGGCGCCAGCGCGGATATCAGATGCCATGACCATCGTACCGGTTAGCGACGGTACACCCTCAATAGTGGCCACATCGCCGGTAATGGTTATTCTGGCGCCGAGGCGAATCAGTTCCATGCAGTGGCTGAAGCGATCGTCAAAAACAGTCTCGCGCAAGTGAGAAATTCCCTGTGCCCTTGTCGCCAGTGCGACGAAACAGGGCTGAAGATCGGTTGGAAAACCGGGAAACGGGTAGGTAACAAAATCGTTGGCGCGCAGCTTGCCGTCGGAAGCAATGGTAATGGATTTGGATCCGGCGGTGACTTCACAGCCCATTTCCCGCAGCTTAAGCAGTGGCACTTCCAAGTCATCAGCTACGCCATCTTCAACTTCAAGTTTGCCACCAGTACCGGCAGCCATACACAACAGCGTACCAACCTCCAGGCGGTCAGCCATCGGGCGGTAGTTGATGGGCTTAAGTCTGTTCACGCCGTGAATCGTTATATCGGTTGTGCCGGCTCCGGCGATATCGGCCCCCATCTGGTTGAGGAAATTCGCCAGATCGACAACTTCCGGATCGCAGGCCGCATTGACCACACGCGTTACGCCGGAGGAAAGTGCCGCGCCGATCATGATGTTCTCGGTACCCGTGTGGGAAGGACGATCGAAGTAGATCGTGCCACCCTTGACGGCTCCATGGGCAATGACATACCCTGCCTCTTCCGCTATTTCGACACCCAATTGCGCAAAGCCTTTGAGATGCAGATTGACCGGCCTTTGGCCCAATGAACAGCCCCCCGGCAACGAGACACGCGCACGGTGAAGCCGTCCGATCAACGCCCCTAACACAAGAAATGACGCCCGCATCTTGCGAACCAAGTCGTATGGTGCTTCGTCTTTGTCAAGTGCTGCCGCTTCGATCTTGACTGTCTTGGTCTGCCTGTCCCATTCGACCTTGGCGCCCAACTCTCGCAGTACCTGAAGCATGATATCGATATCGCGCAGATCGGGAACATCACTCAAGGTAGTGACCCCGGAATCAGCCAGAAGCGCTGCCGCCAGAATCGGAAGAGTGGCGTTTTTGGAGCGCATGGCCTTTACTTTACCATAAAGTGGCCTGCCGCCGTCGATAATGTACTTGTCCATCTGCCTATTTAACCTTTGTTTCTGAGTTCCGGTTCCACATAGTTCTTAACGTGGCCGCCCACGTTTTGGTGCAATCTAACCTGACAAAACTGTTAGACAACGGTGCTATTCATGGACTTGCGGGATTGCTAACCTGAGCGTTTCCAACGTTTTCCCCGTCATTCTTTGCGGGCAAAAGTGAAATGCCGGATTCAGCGGGAATAAACCGGCAAGGCGCCTGTATTGAGGACGAAGACAAAAGCAACCTTAAGACAGGAGGAAGAAAATGAAAAGAACAATCATCACTGGAATCGTGCTGGCGGTGGCCGCATTGGCGATGCTGACAGTCAGCATCAGACATTCCGAACCTCTGGAAAGCAAACCGCTTGGCGCAATCTCCGGCAGGGTCGCAGACGCTTCGACCGGTAATCCACTGGCTAGGGCTTCCCTGCAAGTTGTGGGGACCACGATGGGAAGCATGACCAACACCGATGGCAAGTATACCATCAAGAACGTTGTTCCCGGAAGCTACACCCTCAAGGCTTCGGTGGTTGGTTATGTCCCTCAAGAAATTGCGGCGCTGTCGGTGACCGCGGGCAACACCACTCAACAGGACTTTCAGCTTGTTCCCACAACAATTGCCTGCGATAAGCCGCAGATAGTACATACGGAAAGAGACCTATCAAAGCTGTCAGAAGTGCAGGACCAGAGGGTTACTACAGTGCAGGAGCTGCAACAGGCTCAAGCCGGTGTCCAGTCAAATTGCGGACAAATCCATGTGCGCGATGGTCGCAGTAACCAGGCCTTCAACCGGGTTCAGCCACTACCCAAACCAAAGCCATCCTGTTTTGGCACCCCAATGTCAACTGGCGGTAGCGTCCCTCCCAACGGCCAGCAGTACGACGCCACGTTTTTCAAACACTACGGCGTAAATCCGTTCGTCTCTACCGACGATGACCATCTGTCAACCTTCGCCATCGACGCCGACAACGCGTCCTACTCGATGACGCGCTCGTACCTGACACGCGGTTCGCTGCCACCGGACGAGGCGGTGCGGGTGGAAGAATTCGTCAATAATTTCAAGTATGAATACCGGCATCCGCAGGAGCGCGCATTTCGGGTCTGTCTGGAAGGCGCCCCCTCCAAGTTCGGCAGCAAGTATCAACTGCTCAAGATCGGTATCGTCGGCAAGAAGATAGATGAATGCCGGCGTCAGGATGCCAATCTCGTATTCGTGATCGACGTGTCGGGATCAATGAATATGGAAAACCGTCTGAGCGCGGTCAAGAAGGCGCTGCACATGCTCGTCGACAACCTGACTGACCGTGACCGGGTCGGCATTGTGGCCTATCGCACCGATGCCTACGAGGTTCTGCCACCAACTTCCATCCGCGACCGAGAGCGAATTATCAGGGCGATCGACGACCTCAATGCAAGTGGGTCGACTTGGGCTGAAGGGGGTTTGCGCCTCGGCTACCAGATGGCAAACCGCTGCTTTGACCGAAACAAAATCAACCGGATCATCCTCTGCACCGATGGCGTCGCCAATGAAGGGCAAACCGCCGCTGAAGATATTCTGAAGGAGATCAAGCAGTATGCGGATCGTGGCATCACACTGTCGGCAATCGGATTTGGAATGAATAACTACAACGACGTACTGCTCGAGAAGCTGGGGGATAAGGGAAACGGGCACTATGCTTACGTTGACAATTGGGAAGAGGCCAGACGCATTTTCGTGGAAAACCTGACCGGCACGTTGCAGGTGATTGCGCGGGACGTCAAGATTCAGGTCGATTTCAATCCCAACACTGTCGACTGTTATCGGTTACTCGGCTATGAAAACCGCGATGTCGCCGATAACAAGTTTCGCGATGACAAGGAAGACGGCGGCGAGATCGGCTCCGGTCATACGGTCACAGCACTCTATGAGATCAAACTGAAAGACGAGGCCAGAGGTGATCTTGGTACGGTCTATGTCCGCTACAAAGATCCGACGACTCTTGCTGTCAATGAAGTCGCCGAACCAATCGATCAAAGCTGCTTCTCTCGCTGGTTCGAGTCGGCATCGAGTGACTTGCGCCTGGCAGCGGCAGCAGCGGAGTTTGCCGAAATCCTGCGCAAGAGTTACTGGGCGCAGGATGGCCATTTGAGTGACGTGCTGCGCGTTGTCGGGCAAGTCGAACGTGAACGGTGCGACGATCAAGTGATCGAGCTGATGGATCTGGTCGCGAAAGCAGACAGAATGATGAAAGCCAATGAGGACGGGCAGGGTCCACTCGGAATGGAAACCGAGTAACAGAAGAGCCTTTCATCCGAATGGCAGGGGCGTTCGTCAACGGCGGACGCCCCTGTTTGTTTTACAGGGCGCCTCCAACAATAACTCACAAAACCGACCAGCGACATGTCCCATGGAAACAGATGTCCATGTCTGTCCAAGGCAGAGCTATGGTGTTTGTTGTTTAGCAGATATTCACAATGTCAAAGAACAAGCGGGCCTAAGCCGTCAGCTCCCGCAGGCGGATGGTTGGCCTGTTTGACCTTGGGTTCCCGATCGTGTTTTGATATTCGTTTCGCGCCGATGTTTTAACCCTGGTTTCCAGCTTTCGCTGGAATGACAATCCTGAGGGGAATGACACACCCCTTAATCCCCTCT
>JAPLUP010000209.1 GCA_026397575.1 Candidatus Zixiibacteriota bacterium | reverse complement strand
CTGCAGCCGTAAGCCTTCGCGATTTCAAGAGTGCCGTCGGTTGAGCCGGAATCGTTGATGATGATTTCATCGGCAAATCTGACCGAATCCAGCGCCCGGCGGATGTTGTTCACTTCGTTGTTTGTAATGAGTATCACTGACAATGTTGACATCGGCTCACCTATTGCGTCACCGCAAGGTCGGATAGTTCACGCATCATGTCGTCAAATGCGGCGGCATAGTCGTCGACGGTGATGCCATCAATCGAATCCGGCGAATTCGCTCCGGATGATTCGGCAGCCGTATGCTTGCGCGATTTCAAGAGTTCCGTCGGTCGAACCGGAATCGTTGATGATGATTTCATCGGCAAACTTGATCGAGTCAAGCGCTCGGCGGATGTTGTTTACTTCGTTGTTTGTAATAAGTATTACTGACAATGTCGGCATCGGTTCACCTATTGCGTCACAGCAGGATCGAATAGTTCATGCATCATGTTGTCAAATGCGGCGGCATAGTCATCGACGGTGATGCCATCGATCGAATCCGCTGTGTTGGCCCGCACCGTCCAGACTCGCTTGCCGAGCGGATGGAAGCGATTGAAGTTGTGCTCGTTGCCGGAATAGAACCCCAACAGCGGCACTCCCAGACCGGCGGCGATATGGCAGATAGAAGTGTCAGGCGACAAAATGCACTCAAACTTGCTGATAACCGCGATGACTTCGGCCAGCGATAATCCCTGCGGGATGATCGCCACATTTCCACTTCCAGCTTTCGCAACCGTGACACCGCGGCTGTAATCGCGCGGGTCGCACAATATGACAAACTGCAGTTGGGGATAACTGCGGGACAATCGAGCCAGTGTCGTCGCATAACGCTGCTGATCCCAGGAGCGATTGACTCTGCCGGCGGAGATATTGATGCCGACCATCCTCTCATACCTGTTGTTGCGCAGCTTGGCGACGATTTGCGCTCCCTTCTCCCATTGCCCCACCGACAGACGCACCGCGCCATCAAGCGGCTCCTGCGTCAAGTCAATGCCGAACGGAAGCAGCGTCGCGCCGACTTGGTAAGCAATGTGCTTTTCGCCAAGCACATCCTCGCGTGTATAGTAATCGTAATATCGTCGAAACGCTTCCTTGCTCAATCCGATCTTAAAACTCCCCTTGGCCAGTAAAAGCGTCAGAATCAGCGACGTGATCGATGTGCCGGTCATCAGGTCGATGACGACATCGTATCTATATCGCCGAATATAGCGCAACGCGCGCAGAGTGTCACCAAGACGCCTTTTGTTGTAGAGATGGATTTCACTCACAGTCGTGTCATGTTTGATCACCGACAAATTCGCCGGCGATGCCAATACACCGATTTCGATATGCGGGTATCTTCGCTTAAGAGCGTGAATTGTCGGCAAAGTTACGACCATGTCCCCGATACGGTCCTGCCGCAGAAAGAGAACCCGGCGGACCTTTGTCGGTTCGAATATTCCTCCCTGCCGAAGATGTCGGCTTCGGAAGGGAAGCAAGAACAGCCAAATTGCCAACCACTTGAACTGGGTTTCAAACTCCTTGAGAGTTCTCGCCAGCCGTGGTGTTTTCCGTTCCAGTCGGGAGTGCATTGTTCCTTTCGAACTGCAGGTCGTATAGTCGCCGGTAAGCGCCGTTCAAACGCAGCAAGTCTTCGTGTCGTCCGCGTTCGACAATTCTGCCACCTTTCATCACCAGAATCTGATCGGCGTGCAGGATCGTCGACAGACGATGTGCGATCACAATCGTCGTGCGACCAACCATCAAACGGTCGATGGCCTCCTGCACCAAACGTTCCGATTCCGTATCCAGTGACGAGGTCGCTTCATCAAAAATCAATATCTGCGGATCCTTCATCAACGCGCGCGCAATTGCCAGCCGCTGCCGTTCACCTCCGGAGACCATCATGCCTCGGTTGCCGATAACTGTGTCGTAGCCGTTTGGCATGTCGCTAATGAATTGGTGTGCATTGGCAGCCTCCGCGGCTTGTCGGACACGCGCACGATCGGGCGTCACTGACGGGTACGCGATATTGCTGGCGACGGTGTCGTTAAACAGAATCGTCTCCTGCGTCACAACGCCAAGCAACTTCCGCAGCGAGATGAATGACACGTTCCGCAAATCAACTCCGTCTATCTTAATCGTGCCATGCAAAGGATCGTGAAAACGGCAGACCATATCGATGAGAGTCGATTTACCCGATCCGGACGGCCCGACAATCGCCACGATCTGCCCCTTCTTGACGCTGAAATTGATTTCGTCCAACACGATGTCTCCCCTGTCATACTTGAAGGACACGCGGTCAAACACGATTTCTTTCTTGAATTCGCGCAGCTCCACTGGCTGTTCCACTTCAACCGTTTGCGCCTTGGTATCGAGCAAATCGAAGATTCTCAGAGCCGCCGCCATACCCTCACTGATCTTCACATGAATACTCGACACCGATTTTGCCGGAGCAATGATCGAATACATCGAAAACAGGTAAAGCAAGAACTGCTGTGGCTCCAAGAACTGCTGATGCAGGACCTTGCTCCCCCCCCAGATCAGAATGATCACTACCGCCACGACGCCCAGCAATTCATTAATCGGCGTTGAGGTCAAGCGTAGGCGATTGATCTTGAGCATGGTGCGAAAATAGTCACCAGTGCGCTTCATGAATCTATGCGCCTCATGCTCCTCCGCCGAGTAAGCCCGCACGATCCTGATGTTGTTGATCGTTTCTTCAAGCGAACTAGAGACATCGGCAATCGCTTCCTGCGCACGCGCGCTGTAACGACGAATTACCTTACCAAGCTCATAAATCAGAAAATAGACAACCGGCAACACCGCCAGCGTCACCAGCGTCAATTGCCAGTTCACGATCACCATGATGACGAGGTAAACCACGATCAGCAGCGGATCGCGAATCAGACTGTTGATCGTGTTGTTGAAAGTCTCGTGAATCTTGGCGACATCATTGATGGCGCATGATATCAAGTGCCCGGTGCGACTGCGGTGAAAGTACTGCAGCGATAGCGTCAGTAGATGCTGGTAGATTTGATCACGCAACGACTTCGTAATGCCCTGCTCGACATAAGCCGCATAGAACCCCTGCAGGAAAAAGAACAGATTCTTGAACAGAGTAATAATGACCAGCGCGATACAAAGATTTCGCAAATCGACAAGCCGATCACCGGTCAGCAGCCAGGCTTCAACCAGTTTAGATACGGAAGCCTTGATATTGTCCAGGAATCCGGTCGAAGTAACTGCGGTGGTGACATCGGCTGCCGGTGCGCCTGTCGTAAACAACGAACCGATCAAGGAGGTCGCCAGATAGACCATAGCCGCCGAAGTCACCACAAAGAGCAGTACAAAAAGCAGCGACAGTGCCAACTGTTTCCAGTAAGGCGCAAAGTATTTCAGCAAACGGATGACCATAATCTCGCTTCAATCACTCCATAACTCGATTAGAAAGCTATGACAATGGAGAGGCTTTGTCAAACTGCTTCACAGTGCGGCCTCTACGGCGCCACGCCGGTAAGCATCTCGACAAGATCGTCTTTGCTTATCTGGATTGTCGCCGGAGGAAAATCGATACCGTACTTCTCAGCCGGAATCTGTCGATTGTAATGGGAGCTTTGCACCTGCACGTTGATCCGCAATTTGCCGTCGACGGACCGAAGCTCCCATGACTTCAACTGTTGATAGGGAAATTCACGTCGGTCAAACGAAAGATCGACGCGCAGGCCGCAGCGGTGCGCACGATCATCGGTCACCAGCTGCATTCTGTTCCTTTTTTCGACGATGTCATTCGACCACAAACTGCTGTCTGGCAAGGCAACATACCCCTGCAAGAGAGCAAACAGATAGTCTACGATATAACGGGTGTTGCGCAAGTCGCCGGTCTCAATATCATGGCGCCAGCCTGAGAAGTATTTGCGTTCTGATGGAAAGTAAATCAGAAGAGAGTCGCCGCGGAGAAGCGCCTTAAACGCCGATTTGCCGAGAAATCCGCGCACATACACCGACAGCAGCGAATCCTCGGCAGCAAAGACCTCGGCGCGGAAGTCATCGATTCTTCCTTCATGCCGCATTTTTACGCGCAGTAGCGCTGCATAACTCGTTAACTCAGTTTGCTGTTGTTGCGCCAGTTCGGCAAGCTCACTGTCCGCTGTGCTGGCGTCCGACATCGCCGCTCCGGCAGCACACCCGCCGATCACTGCCGCCGTCACCATCGGCAGAGATACCACTAAGATCGCCCTAACTGCACTTCTTATCACAGCTTTGTCCTGCCGTTCGCGGTGTGTCTTCGAATGGCTCCCCGCTCCATGAGGAATGGAATCGTCTGTTTGATGCGAGCCAACACCCACCCGCAATTATGAAATCCCGGTGAATACCGAAACCGCCAGTTCGACAAACGGTCCGATCACGATCCAGATCGGCGAGATCGGCAACATAAATCCGACAGCAATAACACCAAGCAGTATCATCGGGCCATAGCGCTCCAACGATTCGGCAAGTACCTCCATGTGTGGCGGCAGAATCGAGATAAGCACTTTCGAGCCATCCAGCGGAGGCAGGGGAATCAAATTGAAGAACGCCAGCGCGCAGTTGATGAAGATCATCGAGTAAAGGAATCGATAGAGGACGGTAGCGTCGGCAGCTCCCAAATGGGTGTAGGCAACGGCATGGAACACAACCGCAGTTGCAGCCGCCAGCATCAGATTCGATACCGGTCCAGCGATACTGACCAGAAACATGCCGCGGCGCCAATCCCGGAAATTGGCGGGATTGATCGGCACCGGCTTTGCCCAGCCAAAGCGGAACCCCGAGGCAACCATCATCAGGAGACCCATTAAATCAAAATGCACGAGCGGATTCAGCGTCAGTCGGCCCATGTGTTTCGCCGTCGGATCACCGAGACGGTTCGCCGTCCAAGCATGCGAGAACTCATGCACTGTCAGCGAAAAAAACAGGATCGGCAAGCCGATCAGTATCTGTTGTAAGTTCGTACTTCCTCCATCGTCCGCGACTCCGTCACGGAACTGTTCCGCATTTCAAAGTGAGGCATACTGCGCCACTCGAATCGACGGGCGCGAGCTCCGCACTCCTACGCGTACACGCCGCGCAGGAGAATTACATCCACGACCCGCCGAATGGCAAGCATAAATGCCGCCACTCTCATATTTACTTTATACTCCTGTGCCACACGGTAAGTGTCAGCAAATGCAGAGACCATCACCAGTTCCAGACGGCCGTTGACTTCGTCCTCCGTCCAGGAGTAGCCGACTCGATTTTGCACCCACTCGAAATAGGAAACGGTAACACCGCCGGCGTTGCACAATATGTCGGGAATGATAAAAATACCTTTGCGCGTCAATATCTCATCTGCATCCGGCGTGGTCGGCCCGTTAGCTCCCTCAGCCACGATCTTCGCCCTGACTGTGTCGGCATTGGCCGCAGTTATCAGGTTCTCCAGCGCTGCCGGAATCAACACGTCCACATCGAGAGCAACCACCTCTTCATTCGAAATCGGTGTCGTCCCCGCAAATCCGACAACCGAGCCGGTCTCGGCGGCATACTTGATCAAGCCCGGAATATCCAGCCCTTTTCGGTTGAGGACTCCGCCCATGACATCGGTCACGGCGATGATCTTCACGCCCTCTTTCTGCAGCACATCGGCCGCTACTGATCCGACGTTACCAAACCCGACAATTCCCGCGGTAGCACCACTGAGATTCATGCCCAATCGCTTGCACGCTTCACGCACCGTAAGCATTACACCTCTGCCCGTTGCTTCCCGTCGGCCAAGTGATCCTCCCATACTCAGAGGCTTGCCGGTGACGACCGCCGGCTCAGTATGGCGGACATGCATCGAATAGGTGTCCATAATCCACGCCATCGTTTGTTCATTGGTGTTGACGTCCGGCGCCGGCACATCAGATTCGGGTCCGAACACATCCAACAGATCAGCGACATATCGCCGCGTCAAGTGCTCCAGTTCATGCTTGGAGAGAGTCTTCGGATCGACCGTGATTCCGCCCTTGCCGCCGCCAAAAGGAATATTGACGACCGCGCATTTCCAGGTCATCCAACTTGCCAGCGCCTGTACTTCGTCAAGTGTGACGTTAGGGTGAAAACGGATTCCGCCTTTTGCCGGTCCTCTAACGATCGAGTGTTGTACGCGGTAACCGGTAAACACTTTGAACGAACCGTCATCCATTTGAATCGGCAGCGTCACGATCACACTGCGTCTCGGCAGCTTGATGATCTCGACCAGCATGGGATCAATTCCCAACAGCGACGCCGCAAGATCTACTTGCTTCACTACATTGTCGAACACCGACATCGGCATTTCTTTGGAGGTGATTTCACCTTTCATTTCTGCTCCTATTTACCAGATACAAATTTGTTTTCAGCTTCATAGAATCGCCAAAGCATCTCTTGTCCATCTTTAATTCCAATACGAGACGCTTGGGCGATCTTATGGTGACGATAGCCTCTGTCGATCACATAAGCGATATCGCCGGTCAGATCGATGCCGGTGTCTTTGACCGTAATGCCAAATGCTTGACACAGCTTCCCGGGGCCGGTCGTCAATTGCAGCGTGTCTTCGCACTTACGAAGCGCTTTCATGATACCAGCCCCTTCCAGCGGTTCCAGCGCGCGAATCAGCACCGCCGCCGGTGTATTTGCCTTCTCCGTGACAAAGTTGAGCATATTGTGCATGCCATATACGAAGTAGACGTACGTGAAACCGCCGACACCATACATGATGGCGTTGCGTTCGGTCTTGCCGTAACGCGCATGGCAGGCCGGGTCGTTTTCTCCGATATACGCCTCGGTTTCGACAATTCTACCCGAGAGAGTGCGCCCGCCCCGTGAGAGAATGAATTCTTTGCCTATCAGTGCCTTAGCGACGACCAGAGTCGGTTGAAGATAGAAATCGCGCCCGAGCTTACTGCTCATACTCATCTTCGGGACCGCATGGCAGCAATTCATAAACAAGCTGCGAGGCGGTGTCGAATTCGAACGCCAACTGCTCGGGGTTGTGCGCATCCGAGCCCAACGAAGAGACTCTTACGCCGGCGCGACGAGCGGCATTGATTATCGCCATCGACGGATAGTACTCGCCGACTCCGTGGCGTATGCCTGCCGTGTTTAGTTCCAAGAACAGGCGATGCTTCTTCATCTTGTCAAAGAGGTTGTCAAGATATGGCTCATGCGCCGTTTTGAGTGCTTCGCCGTATGCTGCTTGTCCATAGCGCTTGTAGCAGTCAAAATGTCCGAGCACGTCGAACAACTCCGATTCGGCAATCTCTTCCGCGCGTTTGAAGTAATCGCCGATCCAGTAGTCAATTGGATGGCTCGCGAAAAACGCCGGCGTAAATTCTCGTTCGAGAATCGGCGTATCGCAGACATCATGAATCGAGCCGATCACAAAATCGAGATCAAAGCTCTCCAATTCCTTTGCCAGACGGTCATAGAGAGTCTTATCCCACCCCACTTCCAAACCACAGTCTACCTTGAGTCCGGCCGGAAAAAAATCCGCCCCAACCGCGCGCACTTCCTCGACATAGCGCTTGACCGCATCGGGACCTGCCGGCACCTTCAGCCCGTCGATCGTGAAAAACCCCATCCGGTCTTTGCGCCCCGGCAGAATTTCGTAATGGGTTGTGAACGTGATTTCGAATAGCCCAATCTCAAATGCCCGTTGACAGTACTCGCGAATCGAGCCCTTGGCATCGACGGAAAAATCTGGGTGAACGTGACTATCGCCAATCGGATATTGCATTATCTTAGTCTCACAAATGGGTTGAATGTTTTCTCAAGACCGATGTTGGTTGATTCGCCGTGACCCGGCAGCACTAGTGTGTCATCCGGCAGAGTGAAAAGCTTGTCGCGAATCGACTGCTCCAGTTGTACCATGTTTCCCCCCGGCAGGTCAGTTCTACCGATTCCCGAGTTGAATAGCGTGTCACCGCAAAACAGCAAACCGTCATATTTGAAGCAGACCCCTCCGCGAGTGTGTCCCGGCGTATGCAGCACTTCCAGAGTAAGCTTACCCAACTGAATTCGATCGCCATCTTCAAGAAGCTGATCCGCCTCACTTGAGACAACACTGTTGCCGGTCAGGGCGCTGAGATTGATCATCGGATTGGTGAGGGCGTTGGCATCCGCGGAGTGGATAGACACCGGACTTCCGAACTCCTTCCGGATCTTGTCCAACGCCCCGATATGATCGAAATGCCCGTGAGTCAGCAGGATCATTTTGACGATCGCCTGTCTTTCCGCTACCTTGGCGCTGATCAGTTCACTGTCGCCCCCCGGGTCGATAATAGCGGCTTCCCGGGTGGCGCGACAACCGAGGAGATAGCAATTGATCTGCAACTCGCTGACAATCAGCGTATCAAGAAAGTATGGTTTATCTTGGTCCATAGCGGCGCTCATGATATAATGCCCTTACATTGGAGTCAACCCGAATATTGGCGCGCCGGTTCCACCGCATGGGTCAACGGCACACACGCTTTCAAGGAGATAAGACGGCAATGGCAACAAAAGCATTTGGAATCAATGTCAGTACTTCCGGCGATGGCGACATTATCGATCTCACACCAAAGGTCACCGAGTCGGTCGGTCAGTCAGAGATCACGAATGGCATGGTGTTGGTCTTCGTCCCCGGAGCAACGGCTGCCATCACTTCCATCGAATATGAACCAGGTCTCCTTGCTGACCTACCTGAATTCTTTGAGCGGATCCTCCCCTCCGGCAAGTCATATCATCACGATCGCACTTGGGGGGATGGCAACGGCTACGCTCATCTCCGGTCGGCGTTGATCGGTGCGTCGTTTACGTGCCCGCTGATCTCCGGAAAGTTGGTTCTTGGGACTTGGCAGCAAATTGTCCTGCTGGAATTCGACAATCGGCCACGTCAGAGAGAAATCGTTGTACAAGTTCAAGGCGAATGAGTGTGAACAGTTTCGGGAACTCCTGAACCAAATCGTTGGTTTTAGAGAAGAAGATGAGTGATTGGCTTACCATTATCCTTCTTGCGGTTATCATTGCCGTATACGTCTACCGAATGCGTCGCGGACATGGCTGAAAGTGACCTCATCGGCTGAGTTCAGTCGTATGCCTTAAGTCATTACAAATCATATTGTTACGCTCAAGTAGCTGACTCCACAAAGTGTTTGACAATCGGCCCAGATAGCATATACTGATATGCTATGTTATGTGGAACCGCCGACGGGACGGTTCGGGCTTTTTCGCGGAGTACTATGATGGCATACGACACAATCAACAGCAAGCCGGCCGAAATGCTTGGCTATTCCCATGTTACCGACGATCAGATTTATCATCTGGAGACGACTTACGGCGCCAGCCACTACCGTCGTTTGCGATCGGTTGTCCGCAGGACTGAAGGCGCCTGGCTGTATATGGACGACGGCACGAAGATTCTTGACTGCCTCGCCGCCTATAGTGCCGCGAATCCCGGACATCATCATCCCAAGATCGTGGCGGCGTTGGTTCATGCGCTGCAGCACGGCTATGGCTCGGTGATCTCCAACGTCATCTATACCGATACGCGGGCTCTGT
>JAPLUP010000603.1 GCA_026397575.1 Candidatus Zixiibacteriota bacterium | reverse complement strand
TTCGGTCAGGAAGTGACGGTAAGCATCCAGTGCGTTGAAACTGTAGTCCGCCGTCTGGCTGTACAACTGGTCGCCATAGCAAATATCCGCCAGTTGCAGCCCGGAACTAATAGCAGCAAAGCTGGTTGGGAATTGGTCGATCACCTTCTGGTAGGCCGCCACCATATCATTCTTGCGATTGGCAGTCTTCAGCAAATAGGCGAGATCCAAATAGTAGTCAGGTATTTTGCTCGAATCGCTTTCGGCGGCCATTTCCTCGGAAATCGCCGCGATCGACTCATCTATGCGCACGCTAACAGCCGCAACTCGTAGGGGGCGAGGATGCCCGAGCAACGAATAGGATGCAATCGCCGTGTCAGTCGACAAGTCCACAATAGGTACGCCACCGGCAACCGGATCGCAACCGATCCAGTAGCGCCCGGACGAAACAATCATGCCACCCTGAGGCGCCTCTCCCAGAGCGAACGTATTTGCGTGGGATATAGAGATAGAGTCATTGTCGGCGCGCAGGTTGAAGAGCCGAACGTTGTCAGAAGCTCCCTCGTAGGCAAGGTCATAAGTGACTGCCATCCGACCCATGTCGGGGCTGATAGCAACAGAGGAGCAACCTTTGCCGACATCCAGCACCCAGAAAGGCATATCAGTGCGTGTGTCGATAACCGTGATTTGTGAACCACCTCGTCTGCCTTCGCTTAGACCCCGGCAAACGACGAACAAGAAGCGACCGTCCTGCGTCAGCGTTAAGGCAGACGGCTCAAATCCGACAGAGAAAGCTCTTGTGAGCTTGAAGCTCGGTATTTCGATTTTAGTCAAGATGCCGCGTGACGGCGAGACGCAGTACAGCGATTGTGAGTTGATCGATACTGCGATAGCCGCCGGATCGACAACTTCAGGCACCGAAAATGCAACGGTATACGTGGCGCGGTCGATCACCAGCAGACCATTCGCCCCACTCCCCGGGATCGAGCCAACGACGAAGCAGTACTTGCCGTCAGGAGAGAATACCGCATCAATTACCTGACGCTCTATCTCAATCGTCTTGATTAATTTATCGGTAGCGGTACGATAGATGTCACAGGTCGTGCTCGTGGCGCCGAAGATCCAGACTTCTGTCGAGTCGGCATTGGTGACCGCTAACCCGGCATCATGTGATGGTTGTAGTTCCGCTATAAGTTGGTTGGTCTCAATGCCGTAAACGAGAGTTGACATTCGTCCGGCATCGCCTCCCGCGCCTGCCGGGACATAAAGCTTGGTGACCGTCTGCGCCGATGCCGTTACTGTCAGCGCGGCAGCGATCGATATAACCCAGATGCTTTTCACAGTGTCAACTCCACAGCCAAGTTAGTCAGGAAAACCATTCGCGCAATGCTTTAACTCACCATTGATATAAGTCGCCGTCACATTCGTCCTGAGGATTTGTTCGGCACTGAGCCTCATAATGTCACGATCCAACACAATAAAATCCGCCTTCTTATCGGCGACCAGACTGCCACGGCGGTGAGCATCACCGACTGCTTCGGCGCCCGCAATAGTAAAACCCTTCACTGCCTGCGCAACGGAGATTGTCTCTCGAGGATTGAAGCAAATCCTGCCTCCTACCGCCTTTCCGGTAACGGCGGCATATATGCCATGCAGCGGGTTGAGCGGTTCAATCGGTGCATCAGAGCCGAAACACATAATCAATCCGAGTTTGGCGAAAGCCCGAAACCGATACGAGTCGCGTTGGCGTGAGCCAAGATAACGCTTCATAAGGTCAATATCGGCTGCCGCATGGCTCGGCTGCATCGAAGCCACGACTTTGAGTTCGGCAAATCGCTTGATGTCCTGCGGATGCACGATCTGGCAATGCTCGATGCGATGACGGAAGCGTGTCGACACATGCCGACCAACTGTTTCGCAAGCATCCAGCACGTTACGATTGGCACGGTCGCCGATCGCATGGATAGCGCACGCCATTCCCGCTTTGGTTGCTTTGCCAATGATGCGTCGGAGCTCGTTTGGGGAAGTTGCCTCGATACCGATATTGTCTTTCGAGTCGGCAAATGGCTTGAACATCAGCGCCGTCTGCGAGCCGAGAGCGCCGTCGGCGAATATCTTTATTCCGCCGATCCTCAGGAATTCCGAGCCAAACCCCGTCTTCATCCGCAAAACCGTGTCCTCGGTTGCGCGATCGTGTGGAAAATGATAGACGACTCTAACGGGCAATTTGCCGGCAATGTCCAACGATTGCAGCACCTCAAATGCGTGGACGTTGTCGAATGAAGTGACACCAACACATCCCTGACGATACATCTCGGCGAAAGCTGGTTTCATGGCCCTTTCGGCCTCACGCAGGGATGGTAATGTGGCGTGCCTTAGAACCAAGCGACAAGCGTTGTCGCGTAGAATACCGGTCGTTTCACCGTCGGCGTCGCGACCGATTTCCCCTCCTTCGGGATCAGGAGTCTGTCCGGTGATACCGGCAATAGCTAGCGCCCTCGAATTGACCCACAGGAGATGCTCATCCTTGGAATAAATCGCCACCGGTCTGTCGGGGACTGCGCGGTCAAGCTCGGATTTATGAGGCCATCTGATTTTGCGCCACTGTTCTCTCTTCCAGCCCTTGCCAATCAACCAGGATTTCTCCGATTTTGGCTGTTTGCCTGCGAAATCGCGAATGATCTTGAGAGCGTTTTCGTAAGACGTTGCTCCGTCCAGATCGATCTGCTGCCGTGATAGTGCCCAGAAAACCAAATGCGTGTGCGAGTCAATGAAGCCCGGCAGAATGATTTGACCGTCCAGATCGATTAGCTCGAAGCTATTCGATGGCACGGATGACAGTTCGCTGGATGAGCCTACCCAACTGATGTGGTCACCATCGACAATCATGGCATCGCACACCGCCGGACGGTTGGCCATCGTGTATATTCTGCCACCGTAGAAGAGCTTCTTGAGACTGGTCATTCGCATAGCCTTCGGTAATCTCCTTCGCGCTTGGTTATACGCTGGCGATCAAGTTCTTCAAGCAACGGCAGAATGAACTTTCGGGAAGTCTTAGTGACATCGCGGGCTTCGGCGACAGTCATCTTGCCATGCTTCTTGAGATGCTCCACGATCTCCGCGGTGAAGCGGTCAAAGGTCTCCCTCAGGTAGATCATGCCGCTCAAATCAAGAATCTCGTTGTTCTGCTTCAGATATGCGAAAATCTTCTTCCCGTCTTTGTCGGCAGCCAGAATTTCGTCCCGACTTAGCGACTGATGGGCATTCTCCAACAGCATGCCCAAAACACGACTCTTGGCCTTTTCTAACGCTGGTGACAAGCCTGCGGCATATTCTCGTACTTTGACACCGGCGTTATGGCGCTCCAGCTTCCCGGCAGACAGCAGACCTTCGAGGACAAAATCAAATAGTTGCTGTGGCATGCGCACTATACCTGTCAGTGTCGCCAGCGGCATCGAAGCTAAATGCTGGTTCTGCTGATGAAACTGCTTGACGGCGTTCATGAGTTGATCTGAAGCATCGCTCCAAACGGTCTTGAGGATGAGGTGTCGGTCGCGCTGGATCACTGTCCCGTCCTTTAGCAGTTGCTCGACACAGCCACCGATCTGCGACCGTGGCAACAAAGACTGCACGAGCAACTCCGACTCGGCGACGATGATCTTCGTTGTGAGAACGTAAGCGATCAATGCCCTCGCATCCAGCGTCGAAGCGGCCTTCAGCAACTCCCAGCGATTTTTTGCTGTACGCTTGAATATCTCCAGAGTCGGATCAATAACGATACCTCCGCCAACCATCACTGACGGCGTTGGCAAACGGAGTATAAACCGATCACCCGTCTTCACGATAACATGT
>JAPLUP010000702.1 GCA_026397575.1 Candidatus Zixiibacteriota bacterium | reverse complement strand
AACAGTATATTCATCTTGCCGTCCTTGAATTCCTCGCGAACAGGCCCAGCAGATTTATAATGCTGTATATCGACACCGTTTGGTATGATCCGGTAGTCGCCCGGGAGATATTTCGAAATATATGTCATGGCAGGTCGGGATACTGCAATTCCAGCTGCGTTAGTTCATCAAAGAGCCGGTCATATTCGGCATCAGTGATTTCAGGATCGTCAAGAATATAATACCGATGATTGTGATAGTCGATCAGTCGGGTTAGCTCGGCGATCCGCTGACGGGCGGCGTCTTTAGTCATAAGAGGAATTTAGGCGGTAGAGCCGGTGACGTCAACAAACAACCTGTGCATTGGGGGCTCAGTGTTTTTGCCTTGACTCCGGGCGTTGAATAGTATCCATTCGAGCCATGTTAGAAGACACCCAGTTCAACTCAACGAAAATCGTCTGCACGCTGGGTCCGGCAAGCGCAGATGAAAAGACCATCGAGGCGCTGGTCAAGGCCGGAATGTCGGTAGCGCGACTAAATTTCTCGCATGGGTCGTATGAGTTCCATCAGGCGCTAATTCGCAGGGTCCGGCGTGTATCGAAACGGCTCGGGCAGCCGGTGGCCATAATGCAGGACCTTTGCGGTCCCAAGATTCGGGTGGGCAAGCTCCATGGCGGGCAAGTGACTCTCGATGCCGGCGCGCAGGTCACGCTGACGTCCAAGGAAGTGATCGGGGACAGCCATGTCATGTCGGCAGCGCCGGCGGAACTGATACCCGATCTCAAACCGGGTGATCAGATACTGATTGACGACGGTCTGATCCGGCTGGAAGTCGTGAAATCGGGACATCACGAGATTGGTGCTCGCGTTATCAAGGGGGGTATCGTGCGTGAGCACAAGGGGATCAACCTCCCGGGCGCAACGTTGTCATTGCCGTCGCTTACTAACAAGGACATTGCCGATCTCGACTTCGGCCTCAAGCATGGTGTCGACATAATAGCATTGTCGTTTGTGCGCTCCGAGCATGATGTCAACAAGCTAAGAGGCGAAATCAAGAAGCGCGGGTTTGACACGCCGGTGATCGCCAAACTGGAAAAACCGCAGGCGATCAAGCATTTGACGGCGATTATCGAAGTAGCGGATGGCGTAATGGTAGCGCGGGGTGATCTGGGGGTGGAGATGCCGCTGGAACAGGTGCCGATCATCCAGAAAAACATCATTGCGGTTGCCGGAGAGCATCACAAACCGGTGATTACCGCCACGCAAATGCTGGAATCAATGACTCAGAATATCGCGCCGACGCGAGCGGAAGTATCGGACGTGGCCAACGCCATTTTTGACGGAACCGATTGTGTTATGCTATCGGGCGAAACTGCCGCGGGCAAGTACCCGGTCGAGACGGTAGAGATGATGGCACGCATTATCCACACCACCGAATCGAAACTGCGGACTCAACCACCAACGCTGAATCTTTTCGGCAGGCCGGCGGTCGAGTTCTCGATTGCCGTGGCGGAATCGTCGGTGGCAATGGCGAAGGACATCGGCGCGCGGGTAATTGCCTGCTTTACGCAATCCGGACTGACGGCGCGGCTGATCTCCAAACAGGGAGCGCAAATTCCGATCATCGCGTTCACACCCGACAAGAAGATATTGCCGCGTCTGATGATTTTCCGCGGTGTTATCCCCAAATGCCTGCCGATGTTGAAATCAATCGACGAGGTCATCGGTCGCGCGGAGAAGACTCTCAAGGATGAGCATATTGTCAAGACCGGGGACAATATTGTGATTGTGGCTTCAGCGCCGGTGCAGGAGCGGGGCGCCACCAACATGCTCAAGCTGCATACGATTCGTTGAGTACACTCTGGCGCGGGATCATTCTGTAATCGCATTTATTGTAGTTGACAATTCCGCGTTGTCTGACTATGATGCGGATGAGACTATCGACATTATTAGTAGAGGAGCAATCATGGCAAATCATCTGTGCTGGTTTGAGGTTTCATCAACCGACCCCGAGAAGGCGCGTGAGTTTTATAGCTCATTGTTCGGCTGGAAGGCAAAAAAGGCGCGCACAAACTACTATCAAATGACCACCGGCAGAGTCCCGCACGGAGGGCTGATCAAGAAGCTGCCGCTCGTCCCGAGTACGGGAGTATACGTTTATATTCATGTCGCCAGCATTGAGAAAACGCTGGCCAAAGTGAAGAAGCTGGGGGGTCGGCTGCTGGTAGCCAAGACGGCAATTCCGGGCTTTGGCTATTATGCCTTTCTTGCCGACTTAGACGGCAACCCGATCGGCGTGTTCAGCGAGAAGTAGGTTGTTGTGGCAGGCGATTGAATGCTTGCGGCGGGACGGTGCAATCGGTTATATTGGGCACAATGGCGATAGAAAAGAAACGACTGAAGGTCAAGATCAGACTCGATTCCGACCCGACGCGGATTTATGATGCCATCACCAATCCGCTGAAGTTGGCTATCTGGTTCTGTAACAAAGGCGAGATCAACCTCAAGCTGCGCGGGGTGGTGCGATTTTGGGGTGAAGACTGTGTGGCGACGACGTTCAAGGAACAGGAAATCAAGGGTACGATTGTCGCGTTGGAGCCGAATCGGCAAATGCGGTTTACCTGGCCGATCAACGGTACTATCAGCGAGGTCGGATTCCAGATAGACGATCGCGGGCGCTACTGCGATCTGGTCGTCTCCCACGAGAAAGTCCCGCCAAATGCACTGATGATGGATGCGTGGATTATTTATCTCTATAATCTGCAATCGCTTCTGAAATATCAGCGTCCCGCTTACCGGCTGGACTATAACCGAATTGATACCAGCGTCATCAGGCGAGAGCTTTTTATTGAGGCACTGCCGAGTGTGGTATATAGAGCCCTGACCAATGTCGCGGACCTGCGAGTATGGTTTTCAAAGGATGCCGAATGCGATCCGATTGTCGGTGGCAGATATTTGACAGGATGGAAAGACAAGAATGGTCATCCGGCCGGGCCGCGCGAGATCAAGGAACTGGTTGAAAACAAAAAGCTGGTCTATGACTGGGATTTCGCCGAAGAGGGCAAATCGGGCGATCTGGTCACCTGGGAGCTGTTGCGTATCGGTGAGCGAACACGGGTCAATCTTCGCCATTCGGGTTTTGATCCGGCACGCTACAACAAGGACTACACGCAAGGCTGGCATGCCTATATGCTGACTCTGAAGGA
>JAPLUP010000692.1 GCA_026397575.1 Candidatus Zixiibacteriota bacterium | reverse complement strand
AGAGGAGATGACGCGACAAGGGAATCGTCGGGGAATTAGCAGATTACGTCCCCCCTAGGGATGGAGAAGCGAGGCACCCCCGACGGATCGGAAGCGATGGCTTCCGACTACGACTGGCGAGCTGAGGATTGGTTGCCCGAGCCGACCTCAGTTCGCCTGTTTTATTTTGATACAGCAAAATTGAACGCTTGTTGCGGAATCAGGTAGTGGCTTAACAGTGTGTTGCCGAGACTAGCAAGAAAATGATATCACGTCACCGTAGCTGTAGGGGGTGTGGTCCAGTTCTCGATTAGCAGCCTGCCATCAGGGTCGGCCGCGCGTAATTTCAACAACTTGTCACTTGTGATTAAGACGAGATTGTGCTCAACCGATTGCGCCGCTGTCCATAGGTCGTTCTCGTCGATACCCAGTTGATGTCCGGTTACTGGGTCTTCCCACATTTCCGGGTGCTTCTGCCTGTGTTGCTTAGGCGCATATTTCCAGAAGAGATTGCTACGCAAATAAGCATAAGGTTCGCGCGTGTGGATTCCAACATTCAAAACGTAGGGGTACAGTTTCTCGGCAACGAAGTCTTCGTATTCTTTGCGGCGTTGTTTGTTCGTTGGGGTGCATATCCTATGCCCGCATTCGATTTCGCCGAGGATAATGGCAGAGATAAACAACGGCGGATTCCTTCCCAGCGCCAGTACCCGTGCGTACAACTCCTGTTGTTTGCAGAACCAGTGTCCAACAGCATTGTTGTCCAAGAGATACCCGTTCACGGCTCCCCCTCATTGTACATACGCATTGCACTCTCTACGGCATCATGGAAGACAGGCGGTGTTTCTGTGCAGTCGATCGCAAAGTTGCCTGCGGTCGCGTGTTTGAACCAATCCGATAGGTAATCACTGAGCGAGAAACAGGGAGTGAAGTCATCTGGGAAATAATTGGCGAACATGAACGGCACTTGTCTGCGGCTACCGTTGAAATAGTCAAGCAACTCACGCTCAAGACGTGGCGGAAGGTCGTATGCACTGAGCACCATAGCATCGATCTGTCTCAACGTTAAGTCTTTCGCGACATCCGATGCTTGTTCTTGGTAATAGCCAACCAACTCAACCAAGCGAGAAATGTCCCGATCAGAAAGACGTGGCATTGGAATCTGCTTCACCGTGTCGTTGCGATTATGTCTGACATCGTGTGTCATGAGAAACGCGTTTGCAACTGGGCCAATAAGTATCGCCGCCAATGGAGTGGTGAACCCCGGATCGTGGGGCCAGATTGCCGTGAAGGTCTGATAACACAACAACCCTTCAAAATCGGCCGCAGCCGCAAGTCGCCATCGCCCCTTCTGTGATTTCCTTACAGCGTTAAGAAATACTTTGGGCTTATCCCACGGAAAATCAAATGCGTTATAGAGTTGGTCTTCTTTGCGAACACTCAGGAATGCTGTCGGGGGAAGACTAAACGCATGAAATGGCTTTGCCCTGGGCGGGATGCCACGTCGAAAGCCCGCTTGGGGCTTATCCTTAATCAGTCTCTCGCGATTTCCCGTTTCTTTCCGACCCCTTCGCAGCGGTTTATTCCATTCAATTCCACGATGCACAACGGCCACCTTCGACAGGCGATCGCAATGTTGCAATGCCTTCCATACTTCCGCAAAGTCTGGAACAAGAAGGCTTTTCCGGGCATCTGAATCACTTTTCTCTTCCACGTCTTCGCGGGATGGTGCGGAGTTACGGATAAACGCGGGCCAATCTGTGTCATGTACCTTGCGATGAGTAATAGCGCACCGCTGCAACGAACCTTTTTGGCCATGCGCGATGAGCAATACTGCCGGATGTCTGGCTGTCTCGAACGCGCTTTCGGGCGGCAAGGAAACAATCTCGATATCCGAGAATCGCCGCGCAAGTCCCTCGCGCACGTCTCTGTATTCTTGACCATCGAGTGCCGTATGTGGCAACACAAAACCGATCGCACCATCTCGATGCAGGTAATTCAGCGTGCGTGATAGTAATTCGGCCGGCTGAGGATGGTATCGCGCGCCCACTTGTCTCATTACTTCATCGGGAAACGCCTCAAATGGAGGGTTGCAGAGGACGAATCGAGCCCTCGTAAGACTGTCAATAAACCGTTGCGAGGTGAAAACGTTCTCTTGAGTCAATTGCCACCCGTTCGGGTTTGGGAAATCGGCGAGTGTAAGGCACAATGTGCCTATTTCGACACCAAACAGTTCTTGCTCGAATCCCAACAGTCGCTTTCTGAGATACGTATGTCTGCGCGAAGCAGGCATCGTGGGCTCAAGTAAATCCCGTAGGCGATGCAACGCGGCAAGAAGAAATGTTCCACTTCCGGCGCAAGGCTCGACGACGATACGGTCTTCCTCAGGTATTTGCTCGAACGGAAGCCGGTCTACAATGTATCTTGCGAGTGCTCGTTGCGTACGATGAATGCCAAGCTTCTTTCTCAGCTCGGGAGTGACAAACGTTCTCGCCCAAATCGTCGCCAGTACATCGATAGACAAGTTGCGAAAGTCGAATCGTGTCCAGAGCGCACTGCACAGAGCTTGACGCGCACCTTTAGTCAGCGGCAAGCGTGGCTGCTCTCCGTAGTATTCCGAGACCGCTGCAATGATCGAATCTGGATCAGGAGACGTGCCTAAGTCCTTTAGCTTGGAGACGTCCCTGTCAAAGAAGACCTTTCCCGCAAGAAGGCGAAACGCAAGCTGAAAGAGAGCGGTTGGGTCCGGTTCTCGCCCAGTGCTCTTCTGATATACGTTGGTCGCTGATGACAAAGCATCCTGAAGAATTGGATCAAGTTTTGTTTGTATTTCCTGCTCAAGTGCAGGGATTAGGCCGGTATCCAGAAACATATCAAGCTGCCGAGGTCTTCTGCTTGGAATCGCCGGTATGTTTTTGGCCCTCAGGACTTCGGCACGAGACCAATCGTTGGCGTGTTCTCGGAATACTCTAACAATTGACTCGGACTCAAACCGCATATCTTCGTGAACGTGTTGTGCACCAAGCGACCACTTTACAACGTGGTGATTCCGCAACTCAAATACGTATGGCGCGCCAAGTGAGCGATACTGACGAATCCTGGATTCGCCGCTTTCGCCATTAGCGAGAACAACGGCGAGACAAGCAGTGTCATAGGACAGAGGCAACTGTCCAAAGGCAGCCGCAGACACCGCGCGTTCCGGCACGTCTGATGCAAACCAATCGCCAAAACGATAGTCTTCTATTAATAGGTCGCCCGAATATCCTAATGCACGAAATTCCGCAAGCACTGCGGCATACGTCTTTCGTTGCCGGTCATTTGCGAATGGCAATTGGATTGGATTACTCATCGTGTTATTAGTTCGTTTGGCTGAATTCCAAGCGCCTCCGCAAATCGACGGATCATTGACAACCGTGGATCGTTAGTGCGACGAATGAACTGCCAAGCAGATTTGCGGGCCGTTTCCTTTGGATAGCCCATCTTCAGTCCAAGGTCCTCCAGAGACATGCCGGATCGCTCGAATCGGTCTCTCACCGCATTCATAACTGGATCGCTCCGGTCGCTCGCCATGCAAGAAGTCTATAGCATCATAGACATTTTGTCAAGATGCTTTTTTCGTATCGACCGCTCGACCAGCCGTCTATAACAGAATTGACAGGAAGTCTATAACGAAATAGACAAGCCTGACAAGGGTTGTCTGCGAGAGAATGGACAAGCAAAAAGGAGGGAATAATACGGGCCTAAGGAGTGTCTGCCATATGGTAGTGTCCTAACAGTGTGTTGCTAGCACCAAACGGTTTTGTTGGTTGTTGGCGTTAAGAAAGCGGTGTCATGGCCCGGCACGTGGGGCATGGGGAGAGAGCGAGAGGATGAGTTGTCGATTCTCAAGCCAGGGGACGCGGTGTTGGGCGGCATTGAATT
>JAPLUP010000418.1 GCA_026397575.1 Candidatus Zixiibacteriota bacterium | reverse complement strand
CATGCATCAGGATTTCAACGAGACCGTGATCGAGGATTTTGTATCGGAGTATGTCAAAGGCCGAACGCCGAATCCCTGCGTAGTCTGCAATTACAAGATCAAATGGGAACTGCTCGAACACAAGACCAAGCAACTTGGTTGCGACTATCTGGCGACTGGACATTATGCCCGCATTCACCGCGATGAAGCAAACGGTCGTTATCAAATACGGAAAGGGGTCGACGCAACCCGCGATCAATCATACTTCCTCTGGGGACTCAAACAGGAGTCACTGGCGCGAACTCTGTTTCCCCTTGGTGAACTGCACAAAACTGAAGTGCGACAGCTCGGGCGCGAGTATGGCCTGATTAATGCTGAGCGCGAAGAGTCCCGCGAGATTTGTTTTGTACCTGATGATAATTATGCTCGCCTCGTGCAAGAGCGTTTTCCCCAATTGGCGCAACCTGGGACTATCCGCGACGCCGGCGGCAATGCGGTAGGAACGCACGAAGGCTACTTTCACTACACAATCGGCCAGCGCAAAAAAATCCAGATTGCCACTACCGAGAAGCGCTATGTCACCCACATCATCCCCGAGAAAAACGAAATCGTCGTCGGCTCCGATGATGATCTGCTGACCGACAACTTCCAAGTTACCGATGTCAACTGGGTAGCGATCGACCCGACAACAAACCCACCGATGGCACAAAGCCCACCGCAAGCGGTGGGGCACCCGGTGCATCCTCCCATCACACTGCCAGCGCTGATCAAAATACGCTATCTCCACAAGCCCGTTGCAGGTGAACTGCAAGTTTTGCCCGGCGGAGATGTCATAGTGCACTTGTCACAAAAGCAACGCGCAGTGACACCGGGGCAAAGCTGTGTATTTTATGATGGCGATGTGGTGTTGGGTGGTGGGAAGATAGCCTGAAGCGGATCATGCTCGGCCAAATGGCTTGAGATGGGTACCCCACAGCTTGCTGTGGGTTGCCGGACTGATCGACGCGGCATTGGCCTTCGCGGAAGGAGTGAATTAGTCGAAGAAAGTGATTGCGCGAGCGCGATGGATACTCCTATTTTCCGCTAAGAGATTCCCGAAAAGATGACGGAGGCAAAACGATCATGTTCTTGTTACACTACCTTGTAATAATTCCGCTGTTCCTTGCGACGGGCGTCAGTCCTGATAGTCTCAATCAATTGAAATCAGAAGCAAATCGGGGCAGTGCCGCAGCCCAATATGATTTGGGAGTCAGGTACGCCAAGGGTACGGGTGTCCCTCAGGATTACATGGAAGCTGCGAAATGGTACCGGAAGGCGGCCGAACAGAGCTTGGCCAGTGCACAGTACGACTTGGGACTGTTATACGCTGAGGGACAAGGCGTCCCTCAGGACGACGCAGATGCGGCAAAATGGTATCGGAAGGCTGCGGATCAAGGTTTGGCAATTGCTCAGTTTGACCTGGGACTGTTGTACGCCAATGGAGAGGGTATTTCCCAAGACTACGCAGAGGCTGCAAAATGGTATTCGAAAGCTGCAGACCAGGGCTTGGATTATGCACAGTACCACCTGGGATGGCTTTACCATGAAGGGCAGGGCGTTGCTCAAGATTACGCAGAAGCTATCAAATGGTGGCGGAAAGCTGCGGATCAGGGCAATGCTGGAAGCCAAAATGACTTGGGGATGTTGTACTATGAAGGCAAGGGCGTCGTTCAAGATTACGCAGAAGCTATCAAATGGTGGCGGAAAGCTGCGGATCAAGGTCGTCTTGAAGCCCAAGTTACCTTGGCGGTGTTGTACGCCAATGGAGAAGGTGTCCCTCAGGATTACGCAGAAGCTGTGAAGTGGTATCAAAAGGCTGCTGAACAAGGTTATGCTGATGCCCAATTTAACCTGGGATGGATGTATGTCAATGGTCGAGGCATCGCTCAGGATTACGCAGAAGCGGCAAAATGGTATCGGAAAGCTGCCGATCAGGGACATGCTTTTGCCCAATGTAACTTGGGAAGGCTATACAATGCAGGACATGGCGTTCCTCAGGATAACTTGGAAGGGACAAAATGGATCCAGAAGGCCGCAGATCAAGGTAATGCTGATGCGCAGTTTGGATTGGGACTATTTTACGAAACTGGAGAAGGTGCGCCAAAGAATTATGTCATGGCCCACATGTGGTACAATCTCGCCGCTACACAGGGCAATGAGGATGCTCAAAGACGACGCGACGAGATTGCGAGCAAAATGACAACAGAGCAGATTGCTCAGGCAAAGGCGCTAGCATCGAAATGGAAGCCCGTCGAGACCGAAACTGATCGCGAGAAATGACTACCACCGCCATTGTGTAAATAGCCAGCAACCCACCCAGCGGGTGGGTTTTGCTGTTATCTCACTGCTTCCTCGATGATTCTCTCCTTTAGGCTCCAATTCACATAAGCAAACCCGTCTTCTTTGAACCAGTCGATTGTCTGAGGACGATACGGCAGGTGACTGTTGAGTCTTTCCATGAGCTTCGTCTTAGCGGAATCAGGCAGCCCATCCCACCAAGATGGAGCGCAGTAGGTATTCTCGAACAGACTGAAAATGATCCGTACTACCATGTTAGTGGAGTCGAGCTCGTTCACTTTCCTGAGAGACTCAGCGAAGGCAAGAGGCGCCGCCTTTGGCCCAATCCAAGCAACAATGAACACTGAACCACTTGTGTACGGAAGTAGCACGACTGTCATGTATTCTAGCGCATCAGCTTTGTCACCGAGATTCTGCAATGGACGACCGCAGAGATCGATTTGAGGCTGGATCAGTCCGGAACACAGAATTTGGGGTGCATTCGCGAATACTAAGGCAAGATAACCTGTGTGTTCGAATCGTTGCCCGAGAAGGAGAGAGTCAAGTTCCGCCTTGTAGGTTGATAGATCCCTGATCGCCAATTCCAGGCCGCGCTGGATGGCATCACACCTCTGCTGCCACACAATCTGTTTCTCAAGTGTCGTTCCGCGATCGAATTGACGCTGGAAATCTAGCGAGTGTAGATTCCTCTGCTTGGTAAAGAGTTCCATGCATAATGACCTATACACTAAGAGAAAAATGTGATTCTGGTTGAGTTTGAACTCTGATTTCTCAATGGCTGCAAACAACTCATCGTCGTGCTTGGAGCAGAAGCCCCTGAAGGTCGAGGCCTTGCGAATTCCCACAAGTTTAGGTTTCAGCAGCGGTTCCCTGCTGTCAATAGTGGCTTCGGCCCCTCTCAACATCCGATAGACGTGGTGATTCTCCGAAATACCTCTCAAGCCGCTTGACAGAGGAATGGTATGAGCTCGTATGATTTGTCCCTGGCATTCTTTCAAGAGGTCCGGCGGTACCATACACCAACCTTTCTCATCCTGTTCCTTCAGTAATTCGAGGTAGTCTTGTCTGACCGGGGCTTTCTGATTTTCACGATCCAAGTGACAGATCTTGTATTTTCTTCCCGAGCCACACCAACACCGTTCATTCCTGCCGAGTTTTTTCATATACGCGAATTTCCGGATTTAGCCCTGTAGGTCAAAACCGCGTCGGTTCTGACATCTCTTCTGTT
>JAPLUP010000442.1 GCA_026397575.1 Candidatus Zixiibacteriota bacterium | reverse complement strand
AAGGTCTTACCGAGAAATCTGTTGTGCATTGTCGCAGCGACAATATATTCACCCTCCGAGTATAACAAGTATGCATCCTGAGATTTTTCATATCGGTTCATTGGCTTTGAGAAGCTACGGTTTAACGCTGGCGTTATCGTTCTTTGTCGGACTATGGTATGTCATCAAGCGATCGCAGCGGGAGAACGTCAACGTCAATTTCATGATGAATTTCGCGTTTGTCGTGATCTTTGCCGGACTGATCGGCGCACGCTTGGCGTTTGTACTTTTCCATCTCAGCGATTTTGCTTCCGACCCGTTGTCAGCGGTTAATCCTCTCGGCACCGGCGGGCATTTCGGAATCATGGGGATGAATCTGTATGGTGGCGTGGTGCTGTCGATTATCAGTGGCTACATTTATGTCAGAAGAAAGAAGCAATCACTCTGGCATGTCTTCGACATCTTCGCGCCGACAGTTGCTTTGGGCATCGGGATTACCCGGATCGGTTGTTTCCTGAACGGCTGTTGCTTCGGCGTGCCGACCGATCTTCCCTGGTGCATTCATTTCCCCGAGGGGTCGATTCCCTATTCGCAGTTCGGCGACATGTGCCTACATCCGACACAGATTTATTCATCGCTATATGGGTTCCTGCTGTTTGCGGCGCTGCATTATTTTGACAGGCGCAAAGCGTTCTACGGTTCAACTTTCGCGGTCCTGTTGATGGTGGAAGCTTTTTTCCGATTTGTGATTGAGTATGTGCGCTACTACGAACCGGAGATGATCATTCATTTCGGCGGCGTGTCATTCACTTATAATCATCTGATCGCCATCGGGCTGTTTGCACTCGGCCTCGCGCTCTGGGTGACATTGCGCAAGCGACCGGAACTTAAGGTGCGCTGATACGCCCCGTTCTCCCGAAATGAGACAGGGGCACGGAAATCCGTGCCCCTGCGTTTGATGCTCTCTATATCTGGGAGAGCGTTTTGCGTTCTTCGCCCGAGAGTATTTTCGACAGATCGAGATAGATCAACAGTCGATCTTCCAGTTTGGCGACCCCGCGGATGTAATCCGAGTCGATCGAAGTCACCACTTCCGGTGTCGGTTCGAGGGTCGAAGCCGGAATCCGCAGCACTTCGCTCACGCTGTCAACCACCATCCCCATAACCTGACCGGATCCCCATCACCTGACCGGCAATATCCACCACCACGATCCGCGTGTTTTTGTCCTGCTGCGCCAGTTCCATGTTGAACCGCTTGCGGATATCGATGATTGGAATCACCTTGCCTCGCAGATTAATAATCCCTTCCACAAAGTCCGGCGCCCTCGGCACTCGCGTGATGTCAACCATCCGGTTGATCTCCTGAACTTTCAGGATATCTATGCCAAACTCCTCCGTGCCGATGTTGAAGCTCACCAGTTGAAGGATCTCTTCCGATTGCTTCGCCGACACGGTCGTTTTCTGCTTGTCTTCCATTTCGGCTCCTTCCGCCTTACGCGTTCACCTTGAAGCGACCAACCATCTTCTGCAACCCTTCCGCCTGACGATTCAACTGCTCTGCCGCCGCCGCTGACTGCTCCACACCCGTTGCGTTCTCTTTCGTCACCCGAGCGATCCCCTCTACACTACGGGCAATCTGCTCGCTGGCCGCCGACTGCTCCTCCGCCGCCGTGGCAATCTGCTGGATCATGTCCATCACCTTTTGCGAATAGGTAGCAATCGCGGTCAGGCTCTCACCCGCCTTATCCGCAAGATCACGTCCCTGCTGGACCTCGTTGATACCCTGTTCCATTCCGGCGACAGCACCCTTGGTATCGTTCTGGATACCTTTGATCATGTCGGTGATCTCTTTGGTCGCCTTGCCCGTACGTTCCGCTAATTTGCGGACTTCATCCGCCACCACCGCAAAACCGCGTCCCTGTTCGCCGGCACGCGCCGCTTCAATCGCTGCGTTCAGCGCCAGCAGGTTGGTCTGATCGGCAATGTCATCGATCACGCCGATGATCTCGCCGATTTTGTCGGACGACTTCGCCAACTCCTGGACCGTCTTCGCCGATTCCTGCACGACTTGGGCGATGCGGTTCATCCCTTCGATCGTTTGCGTGACCACCTGATTACCCGCACGGGCGGCATTTGCCGCTTCCTTGGCTTGGCCGGCTGCTTCACCGGCGTTTTTGGAGGACTCGACGATCGTTGCCGTCATCTCTTCCACCGCGCTCGAGACCTGAGAGGTCTGGCCGGTCTGTTCCTGTGAGCCGCGCGCCATCTGCTCCGAGGAGGATGCGATCTCGGTGGCCGCGCTGACCAACTGCGTTGAGTTGTCGGTCAGTTGACGGATCATTGCAGTCAGGTTGGTCGTCATGGTCTTGAAGGCGTTGCCGAGAACATCTTTCTCCGATTTGGCATGGATTGTGACTGTCAGGTCGTTCGCTGCGATCCGTTCGGCAGCGCCAGCCAAGGTCTTCATGTATTCAATCAGTCTCCGGAAGGATTCGGCTAACATGCCGATCTCGTCTTGCGATCTGATGTCGATAGTGTGATCAATATCGCCTACCGACACTGCGTCCGCAATCTTGGAGATCGATGTTACCGGTCGCGAAATGCTGCGCGAAATCACGAAGCCAAGCCCGATTGCCAGCAACACACCCACAATAACCGAAATGACGACGGTAGTTGTCATACCCGAGATCACACTGTCCGCATGCTTGCTGGCTTCATCAGCAGCGCTATTGTTTATCTCCTGCAATTTGTCAAGATGCTCCATCGCGATGTCGCCGTCTTTGTCGGCCTTCACCCAGGCGTCGTGCAAAGCGTTAGTACCCTTGACGAGACTACTGCCGCGAGAATTGAGCAGTTGCATCGTGGCATTGTTGTCGGCGAGCCATTGCTCCCATGCCGACACGAACTTGTCCCAAGCCGCCTTATCTTCAGTAGACTGAGGTAGAGATTCATAGTTCTTCCAGGCCGTCTGGTATCTCTCGCGGAGATCAGTGAGCTTTTCTTGAAGAGCCTGGACATCAGCGGCACTAAGCTCAGGATTCATTATCGTACCAATGGCGCCGTCGATCCCTTCGGCTGCCCCGTCGATGGTCAGTAGACACCTCGTGGAGGGCAGGCAATCATCTTTGAGTATGTCCATTTGCGTCATCGCTTGATTCATGCCGGAGTATCCCACAAATCCGACAATGCCGCAGATCAAAGCCACAATCATAAACGCCCCGATCAACTTGGTTCCTATCATTAGTTTCATTTAACACTCCCTTTCTGATGTGTTTTGTAATTCCTCGTTGCGAACTGCCATCTTTCCGTGTCAAGAATCGCTATCCTTTAACTTCTCCCTCAGGGCTACGACTATGAAAGCCCCGATCAACTTGGTTCAGACTACTAGTTTCGCTTAACGCTCCTCCCGTTGTGTGTTCTTTGACTCAATTCTTTAGCGATATAAAATTCAGTTTCACGATTACCTTCCCCTTGACTTTAGTTGGACCGGTTTGTTGTCCGAAACCCTCTCAAAAGCTGTATGTCATTTCGGCTGCCAGCGACAGCCGATTGTCTTTCTGGACTCCGGTTACCATGGGAGCCGCCACGGGTCCAAGTCGCCCGGTGGGTTTCGGCGCACCGGAGGTCGTGTAAAAGACTTCGTGGTTGGAGAACTCGTATTTCATCTCGACAAGTCCTTCGAGACCATCCACAATTTTTAGTCTCGGCGCAATTGTGAAGGCCTTGAGGTCTTGTGAATACCCCGTGTGATGTCCGTTGTTATCCTTCAAATAGTCTGCCCGCATCGTCAGGTTGATGTTTCCGCTAAGTCCGATATTGCTCATGAGTAGGAATCCAAACCATTTGGCGTCCTCACCATTCGTTAGAACCTTAGACTCCATTCCGTAGTTGACCTCACCGCCAAACAGGAAAGTCGGCGTGATCTGGTAGGTCAGATCAAGATCGAAGACGCTACGACGACTGTCGGTGCGATCAGCCTGTTCGGGACCTGTGACTGCGGAGAGTCCGAAATTAAGGTCGGCAATCGGCGTAAATCCCCAACGCGTGCCCCAGGTCTTGCCGGAATTGTTGTCGGAGTTTACATCCCAACCGTTGACCAGATACACGATGGCATCAATCGCAGGCGAAAACTGCGTCGATAAGCTTGCCCCAGTCAAGTTGGCGGGCAGAGCATAAGATGATATGGCTGCATAGGAATGCTGGTAACGACCCGGCGCGTCGCAGGATTCAACTCCCATGGGTGCATTGAACTTGCCGAAACTAAACGTCCATCTCTGGGCGAAGCCTGGACTGTAGGACAAATATCCTTGCTCCAGATCCATGCTGAGACCGCCGGCCCCGTCGTTGACAAACTCGATGTCGGCGCGCACCGTTGCCTTATCGGAGAAGCCGTGTTCAATATCTAATTCCGTCTCGTCCAGGCCGAAAGTGCTGCGATCAGTGTTTCGGTCATCGATGGCGCTGGCATTTACAAAACCGGACAACTTGATGCCGGATAACGCGCTCTGATCGGAGACGTTCTCGGTCTTGGCCAATTCCGCTTCCGGCGGAGTCAAGTTGGAATTTACATAGGACTCCAGACGGACATTGAGAGCGGTCAGACCTTCGGTCAGTTCGGCGATTTCACCGGCGGTTGACGTGGCGACGGTTACACCCTCAGGATCGGCTGAGGCCAGTTGCTGCCGCGAGGCGGACAGCATACTTACCTCGGCGCGCAACGAATCAAGCTCGCGCCTAAATTGCCCGAACACGGGATTGCTGTCCGCGGGTGCGCCGACTGTCTGTCCGGTGAGTTCCTTGCGAAGTTTGGCGATATCTGCCGAGCGTGCGCTAGCCTCCTTGTCGATTAAGGCTTTCAAATTGGACTCCACTCGGTCGACAGCCCCCAGGAGCTGCTGGAAATCCTGCGCGATCGCCGTGCCTGTCAGTGTCAAGACCAGCAGGACAACAATGACGATGTTAGCCAGGTATCCTTGCATGCGATTCCCTCCTATTATTCCAAGATTGATATTCCTCTCTGGGTTTTCGGTCAATTTGTGACCGTCTTTATTCGGTATTATCAAGAATGGCGCCGCTGGTCAAATAATCATCACTCGCGAAGTTCACATTGGAACGAAACCTGATTTCCGCCGACGATTATCGTCTCAAAGTGAACGATCATTGCGATTCTTGGGAGTCCTGACCCCAACGCAACATGATCCTATCACGTAGCCGTTTCGGCGCGTAATTATAGACGTAATATTGCGATGCTGTCATCGCCAGATAACGTGGGAAAGCATGAGGAGATTATGAACAGTTATTGCAGAACACTGATGGCGTTGGGCGTAGTACTCCTAATCGCCGCCGTAGCGGAGGGAGCATTGAAGACACAGTTGATCGAGTACAAAGATGGCGATGTTACTTGCGATGGCTATCTGGCCTATGACGACGCTATTGCCGGTCCGCGTCCCGGCGTGCTCGTCGTGCATGAATGGATGGGGCTCGGACCATACGCCAAGATGCGCGCCGATAAGCTATTGATTCATGCATAAGTAATGTCCTATTAGGGGCATAAAGAAAGAGGGGAGTGTTGGATGAAGGCGCGAAGAAGTGAGTGGTTTTTTTGCAGGCTGCGAGCGCAACCGTTGGTGGCCTTGGCAAGGGATGCGACATCG
>JAPLUP010000099.1 GCA_026397575.1 Candidatus Zixiibacteriota bacterium | reverse complement strand
CCGCTTTGACGGTGACCTCGAGTCCGCTTGCGCCATCCGGCAGCGCCTCCGGCACCAACAAACTCAGCGAGCGTGGCGCGTCCGTCCAGATCCTCATCTCCGGATCGCCACTGTAGTTTAGACCGTAGCATTCATCTCGGTAATATGCTGACTGCAGTTTTGCATAACGCAGCGCTTCAGCCGGATTGTTGTTGACGTTGTATAGGTAGTCAAGAAACGCCTGCTCGATCTGCCACGATGTTGACACCCATCCCCAGCGCGAATAGCCGACAAACGCAACCGCGCCTCCATTCGGCTTTGCCAGAAAGGCGGTCGCAACCGAAGGGTTCGCTGATGGGAATGGTGGCGTATCCAGATCAAATGCGCCATTGTTGCAGCCGATCGAATAGACGAGACCCGGCATGCCGTTGGACGGAATATTCGGAAGGAATCCATGCGTGTCGTCCACGCCAGTCGCCGTCAGAATAAATGACTTCGGCCACTGATTGTAACGATTCGAACGGAGTACCCAGCCATCTATTCGACCATGGATCAGTAGCGATAGAATTCCCCAGCCTTCGGATAGCTTGGCAATCGACGAACCTGCCAGTGGGTAAGGTGGATCGTCGGCGACACCGGTCGGCGCCTCGATTAGATCCGTTGTATCAGACGCCACATATGGCGGCAAAGACTGCGCCAATAGCACATGCTCACCCACGCCGCTGTAGTCACGCATCTGATCGGCGGCGATAAAGAGTGACTTGTTCAGATAGGCATAATCACCATTGTTCGGATTTTGCTCGTACTTGATCAACTTGGATACGTAAGCAGTCACCTGTTCTGGCGTGCAGAGAGGCAGGCGCCCGACCAGAAGCTCGGCGTTGAAGTCGGCGCTATCCTGAGTCGGTTCACCGTAAACACCATCGCCATCAACATCCCAGACGCCGTTGACATCACCGAAATACAGATCACAGATTTGTAGCAGGTCAAGAGTCGGCATCGAAGCAGTATTGGCCGCGAACGCATATCTTATCGGCACTACCGTTTCGTCTCCACCAAGCAACACATAGCGGGTACCCGAATTGTACTTGTCGATCAAGAAATTACGCAGCTTTTCGGCGTCATCAATTCCCGTTGACATTGCCAGGACCTCGTCCATCGTCACAGTCTCCGCAGTCAGTCCCTTCATCGTCTTCCACTTTGCAAGCGGGGCAAAGGCATCCACCAGAGCTTGACCAGTGACAATCAGATATTCCGGTGTTCCCGAGCTTAATGTAGTGGCCGCTATAGACCTATTTGCACCGGCTTCCGTTTCCACCTGCGCGAGTTCTAATAGCTGCTTGGATGAGGTGAACCGAGTGACCAGCAAGTCCTCGCTGCCGTGAAACTCCAGAATGACACTCTCGAAACCGGTCACCAGATCAGTTATTGAGTCGATTTCCGCGAGGTTCACCACTATTGTCAGCACTTCTTTGCTGGAAATCACCGTCCGACTTTCAATCACGCGTGGAGCGTTCAGTTCACGCTCACGTGCAAGGTAGCCTGCCAATTCATTTCCGTAAAAGTCGAACAAGTGACTATCATCACCGGAGAAGGTCGTAACTGGCGTATCTTCTTGCGGATTCACCTTTTTTTCCCACAAATACGGCTCCGACCTGATAATCGACACCGAATCAACCCGACCGCGTTCTACAATGAACTGCAAGTGCTTGACTTGCAATATGCTATTGTCATCGACTGCCGCCACTTCCCCCACTGTCTTCCCGTTGCATGAGACTGTCGTGCTTGCCTTAGTTGGTGCTGGCAGCAGAATTAGGCACAGCACGCCGACCACCCAGATTATAAGACTTCTCATTTTAACCGCTCCTATGAGGCACTATTTCGCAAGGCGTGTGCCATGTCAGGGAACGATTGATTTGCCATGCAACGCTCTAATCAATAATGAGTTAGCTACTTTTCAGATTGAAACGGTCTTCCTTGGGCAGGTGGGTGGCGTCAAATGTGTTGGCTAATTCCCGCACCTGTGTGGGGTTGCCAAAACCGCAATATTTTTTCGCTTTTTTCTTGACAGATGGTGATTTACACCCAATATTTGGGAGTCAGTGGGGATTTAGGGTGATTTATGGTGAGAATGAGGGTTTTGTGGCTTCGTACACCGGTAGATACACTGTTTCGGTCGATGGCAAGGGCAGAATAGCTGTCCCTAAGCGTCTTCGGGATGCCGCCTCCGTTCGCGGTTCGGCTCACTTTGTGCTAAACCGGGGGATGGATGGCTGCTTGGAGCTATACTCCGAAGCTGACTGGAAAGATGTCGAAGAACGTTTGACGGCACAGCATCCGATCGAGGCTGCCGACAGCCGCTTCTTCAAGCGCAATTTCTACTCTCATGTTGTTCCCGCACCCGCTGATCCACAGGGACGAATCGTGATTCCGAGCTTTCTGCTGGAATCGGCCGGAATCGAAAAAGAAGTCTTGATTCTCGGCATCGGAGACAAGGTCGAGCTCTGGAACGAGGCGCGCTACAACGCCTATCTTCTCAAGTTCGGCGAGACTCCCGAAACGGTAGCGGAAAGACTGTTTAGTAAGATTGACCGACCGGATTCATAAGCCGGTTCTGTTGGCGGAAGTGCTGGCGCTCGTTCCTGCCACGGCGCAACTCATTGTGGATTGCACCATAGGTGGTGGCGGGCACGCCGAGGCGATTCTAAGCAAGTTGGACAGCGAGGTTAGTTTGATCGGGTTTGACAGGGATGTTGACGCGCTGGCGACGGCAAAAGAGCGACTCGCGAATTATGGAAGTCGCGTCGTCCTGATACATGATTCCTACGCCAACCTTGACCGTCATCTCGGCGTCGCCGGAATGGGCAATGTCGATTTTGCCCTGCTCGATCTCGGTCTGTCATCGCTGCAATTAGAAAC
>JAPLUP010000522.1 GCA_026397575.1 Candidatus Zixiibacteriota bacterium | reverse complement strand
AAGGCTCGGTCTATTTTGAATACTCAATACCACGTATGGGAAAACGAATTGATGTTGTAGTCATTACTGGCTCAACTATTTTTGTCCTTGAGTTTAAGGTGGGCGAGAATGAATTTCCGTCACACGCAATAGACCAAGTATTTGACTATGCACTCGATTTGAAAAACTTTCACGAAACAAGCCACGAGCACTTTGTTGCCCCAGTATTAATAGCCACCAAAGCGAAGAATGTTTCCACAACAATTTCTACTACTCCACACAATGACAGGATGCTCTTTCCGATAAAATGCAACGGGGAATTGCTCAAACAAGTAATCACAGATGTTTTGTGCTTTGCCGAGGGCGACGAGATTAACCCAACTCAGTGGGAAACCGGAAGATACCAACCGACTCCAACAATCATCGAGGCGGCAATGGCATTGTACAACGGCCATTCAGTGAGCGAAATCTCACGAAGTGACGCAAGCGCAATCAATCTCAGCGTAACATCTGATGCAGTCTCTGAAATCATTCGGCTTTCAAGAGAGAAGTCGCACAAAGCCATCTGTTTTGTCACCGGCGTTCCCGGTGCAGGCAAGACTTTAGTTGGACTCAACATAGCGACAAAGCACATTGACAAAGACAGCGATCTTTACAGTGTTTTTCTTTCAGGCAATGGCCCGCTTGTTGCTATTCTTCGCGAAGCCTTAGCTCGAGACAAAGTTCGGCACGAAAAGGAGCGAGGAGTCAAATTCAAGAAGAGTGAAGCAATGAGTGATGTTAAGATGTTCATTCAGAATGTGCACAACTTTCGTGATGAATGTCTTGTGGACTTCAAGAAGCCACCCATTGAACATGTCGCTCTATTTGATGAAGCGCAACGAGCGTGGGATTTGCAGCAAACAGCGAATTTTATGCGACGGAGGAAGAACACGCCAAGTTTCGACAAATCTGAGCCTGAGTTCTTGATCTCCTGTCTCGATCGTCATCCAGATTGGGCTGTCGTCGTTTGTCTCGTTGGTGGAGGACAAGAAATCAACACCGGAGAGGCAGGAATCTGCGAATGGATTGAATCCTTGAGCCGTTCGTACCCAAATTGGTATATTTACATATCCTCTCATCTTACTGACAGTGAATATGGGACAGAGAGAGTTCTGGAAAAGGTTAAAGAGCATTCAATCGTTACCAACAAGGACGAATTGCATCTTTCTGTTTCAATGCGTTCGTTTCGCGCTGAGCATGTATCTTTATTGGTTAAACAACTGCTTGATTTGAAACCAGATGAAGCGCGCAAGACATTGACAAATGTGGAAGGTAAATACCCGATTGTGATAACTCGCGATCTCAACAAGGCAAAGCAATGGCTCAAAGAAAAGGCGCGCGGGTCTGAGCGTTACGGCATTGTAGTTTCTTCTCAGGCGGAACGATTGAAACCATATGCAATAGATGTGAAATCGCCAGTCGACCCAATTCATTGGTTTCTTGACGGGAAAGACGACGTTCGCTCCTCTTATTTCCTTGAGGATGTTGTCACGGAATTTAAGGTCCAGGGACTTGAGCTTGATTGGGCATGTGTCACTTGGGACGCCGATTTTCGCTATACCCCAAAGGGATGGGGTCACTTCTCTTTTGTTGGAAGCCATTGGAATCGCATAAGAAAGCAAGAACGTCAAGTTTACTTGAAGAATGCTTACCGTGTTCTTCTAACTCGTGCCAGACAAGGAATGGCGATTGTCGTTCCATCAGGGGACTCAGATGACTTGACACGCAAACACGAGTTTTATGATTCTACTTTCAAGTATTTGGAAGAAATCGGTTTTGAAAAGATCTAACAGCTCAAACTGGCGCTTGCAATCGCCACAGCAGCTAAACGGATGGTCTCTTCGGAGGAAATAGGCGAAATTGAGAAGAATAGGCGCGAGAGACAAGATCAGAGAGTTTCTTGAAGGCAAGGTCGGCAAAATAGTCACGACCGAGCAAATCGCTCGGATTGCCAAGATAAGAGACTACCAGAGGAGAATACGGGAGTTACGAAACGATGAGGGGATGCAAATACTTTCATGTCGGGACAGGCCCGTCTTAAAACCTAATGAGTACTTACTGGTGAGTCTTGAACGTGAACCTCGCTTCGCCCACAGAATCGACAGAGCGCAGCGCACGAGGATAATTGAACGTGACGGCTTGATCTGTTCGATGTGCGGGGCGACGCCCTCGGATCCCGATCCCTACAACCCTGGCCGCAAGATAACGCTCCACATCGACCATGACGATCGGGAGGGGCCAACCATCGACGAAAACCTGAGAGTTTTCTGCAGGAACTGCAAGGAAGGTCGGAGAAATCTGGTAGTTCCTCCTGCTCCCAACATTCTGAGTGTGATAAGAACAATCCGTCGCCTTCCGAGGCGCGACCAGCGTCTCATATTTATAGAACTCAAGAAGAAATTTGAGTCAACGGCGTAGCCTCTAGTGCCAGATGTTTTCTCCATAAAAAAGCGGTCCGAAGTCATAGCGTCAATCCGGAACCGAGGTAATCGATCAACGGAATGGCGTTTGCGCGCAAGGTTAGCGGCTTCTGGGATAAGGGGCTGGCGAGTGTATGCGACAGATGTCTACGGCAAACCCGACTTCGTCTTTGATCAAAAACAGGTCGCTATCTTCGTGGATGGATGCTTCTGGCATGGATGTCGCAAGTGCCGCCGATTACCTGCGACAAACAGGTCATTTTGGACCACCAAAATCGAAGCAAACCGTAAACGCGATCGTTTGGTGTCGAGGACCCTCAGAAAACGCGGATGGACCGTGGTCCGATTTTGGGAGCACCAACTGCGCAGCAATCCCGGCGCGTGTCTGATCAGGGTTAGACAAGCTGTCGCGAGTTGAGAACGGCGGACGTCATTCTGTTTGTCGCTTTTGCAGTGTCACCGTCAACACGCCTATAAGTATCAGCGTGCCTCCGAGAAAGAAGTACTTGTCGAATGATTCCGAGAGGATCAGATACGCAAGAACCGATGCCACCAGCGGTTCCAGCAAAGTCATCATCGAGGCAGCAACAGCGGAAAGACGTTTCAGCAGGTAAAACCAGATGACAAAGGCAATGCCACCCCCGAAGATGGCAAGATAGATCACCGAGCCGGCCCCCTTGGCATCTATCCAAAATCGCACCGGTGTTTCAAAGATCGCCAGACAAGGGAGAAGCACGATCAGACCGGCCGGCAGCATCAGGATCGCCAGCGCGCTGGGGTCGATTTCGTGCAGGTCACGTTTGGTCTTGACGGTTGCCCACGCACAACAGCAGGAGCTGAGCACCATCGCCAGCATACCTGAGACCGTGCCAGAAAGACTTAGTTTGCCGGCAAAAAGCAAAATTGTACCAACGAAGCCGATCAATAAACCAAAGATCACCCGAAGTGTTAGCCGTTCTGCCGGAATCATAAAATGGGCGAAAATTCCGGTGAAAAGCGGCATGGTGGCATAGAGGATAGCTGACATGGAGGAGTCGATGCGCTCTTGTCCCCAGTATAGCAAAGCGAAGCTGACGCCATAGAGCATCAATCCGGCCAGCAGAAAATCACGTCGGATATTCTTTATTGGCGGAAAGCGAAAGCGCCAGAGCCGGAAAGCCACAAAGAAAACTACAAAAGTCAGGATACTTCTGGCAACAGCAGCCGCAAACGGCGGCATTGCCTGCAAACCGATCTTCATCACGACCCAAGTTGATCCGAAGATGAGAACGCCGAGTATGTAGATTAGCCATA
>JAPLUP010000640.1 GCA_026397575.1 Candidatus Zixiibacteriota bacterium | reverse complement strand
TGCAGTGTGGGAAGATGAGCGCAACGGTGAATGGGACATCTACGCACAGCTTCTCACGGTTGACGGTCTCCCAACCGGCTCCAACGTTCGCCTGATTCATGACGCCAGCTTCCGATCATCACGTCAGCCCCGGCTGGCAGTCAACGCTGCCGGTAAATTGGCTCTCATCTGGAACGATGAGGAGGCAGCTGCAATCAAAGCCATGGTCTTCAATAGCAGTCTCAGCGCCCTCACCGGCCAAGTTGAACTGAACGACAACCTCGGCGCCAATGTTGTCAATCTACCCGAAGTTGCGGCTTTGTCCACAGGCGGTTTTGTGGTGGTCTGGGAAGACTCCCGCGATGGTGCGAATATCTATGGTCAGATCATCGGTGATGGCGCCAATCTGATCGGAGCCAACTTCCGGGTGAATGGCAATGTCAATTCCCCTTATCGTATCGCCCCTGATGTCGTCGCAAGTGATGATACAACCTTCGCCGTTGTCTGGGAGGATGCTCGCGATGGCAACGGACACAGCTACTTTCGCATCTTGAAGAACGACGGCACGCCTCTGTATGACGATCTGCTTCTCGAAGCCAATTATCCGGCAGCATATCAGTTTAGTCCACAAGTAAGGTTCATCAATGGTATCGGCTATTTCGCAGGTTGGATCTCGACGCGCGATGCCGGACAGAGTGTTTACGGTCAAGTTATCTCGAAAACCTCCACGCCTGTTGACACGAGTTTCTGCATCAACGGCCAGCTTGCCGATGTCTGTTGGGATTTACGCCTGGCTGCCGCTCGCGATTCGGGCGTCGGGTGTGTCTGGGCCGATTACACTACGACAGCCCAGATCAAATTCCAGAAAATCAGCAATCTGGGTGAGCTTTCCGGCGGCGATGTCACCATGGAGGACAACTCTTTTATTGGTGAACGCAACTTTCCGGCGATTGCGTTTCGCTCTTCAGGATTGAACGTCATCTGGACTGATGCGCGCAACGGCAACCCTGACATTCTCCAGCAGCGTCTGGACCTTTCCCTGTCCAAAGAGTTCGACAATCTCATTCTCAACGACGATCAAACCGGCTCGCAGCAATACACTCCCGATATCGCCCGGTTGCCGCAGAGTGCAAATGCCATAGTTTGGCGTGACTGTCAGGCGGATGGCGGCGATATTTATCTGCAACGCAACAGCCTCTCCGGCGCTCCGATCGGTGCGGCATTGCGTATCAATGACGACCCGGGGAGGAGTCTCCAAGGCAACCCGCGCATTGGAACCTCCACGAACGGCGACATGATTGTGGTCTGGGAGGACAGTCGCACCGCCACCGGCATTGCCGGACAAAACATCTTCGCTCAGCGCCTGTCGGCTAACGCCACGAAGGTTGGCGCTAATTTTGTCGTGAATGACGACGGTACTGCCAAACCCAAATCACAACCGGATATTGCGGTCGGCAACGATGGCAGCTCTGTCATCGTCTGGGTCGATCAGCGCGCAACCGAGAAGCAAATCTATCTGCAGCGCTATAATTCCTCCGGGGTGGCCGTCGGTGGCAATCAGCCTGTGCCAGATGTCTCGGGCGCCGTCGAGAGCTTCTCCCCGCACGTCGGTGTGCGTAGTGACGCTTCCTTTGTCGTGAGCTTCCTCACAATCGTCGGCGGTCATCAGGAGCTTTTCATTCAGCGCTTTAGCGCTTCCGGTGTAGCGGTTGGTGACCTCCACCTGCTTGACGTCGACACGTCGCAAGTGCAGATTCTCGATGCCGACATTTTCGTGCACGACTCCAAAGGCTCGTTCTATATCGCAGCGATTCAGACGTCAACGTCCGGCAGTGTTGTCAAATGGTATCGATATGGCTTCAGTGGTAATCTTGAACTTGGCAACATCCAGGTGTCTGATGTCACCGGTGCAAACTTCGGTGAGTTGAGGACGGATGGGGATATCGATGACGGCATTGTCGTTGCCTGGAGCGACTCACGATCGGGAATCCAGCGCGGCTATT
>JAPLUP010000665.1 GCA_026397575.1 Candidatus Zixiibacteriota bacterium | reverse complement strand
TCTTCGTCGGTGAAACCACCGCCGGCAGTCTTGTTGACCACTATCAGCACACCGAGTTGTCTCTCCTGGGTGGCAAGGGGAACGCTGATGATGGCGTTAATCAATCCACCGTGCGTCGCCTCTTCGGGGAACTCGTTGATTACGATTGTCTCGCCCGTTTGGAATGTCCAAGTAGCGATGTCCACTTCATTTTCCATCTTGATTGATTTGATAACGCGATCGTCCAAGCCCCAGGAGATCTTCGTCTGCAGCAAGCCGTTCTCCAGTAGCATTATGCAGCCGACCTCACCACCAACCATGCGCGTCGCCATATCCATCATCGCTGACAGCACTTTCTCGATATCGAGCAGTGAGGTGATCATCAGACCCATCGTGGCAACGTCGTTGAGTTGCATCGTCTGATCTTCGATCCGGTTCTCGAGGTCGAAAAGCTTGCGTTCCAGCAACTCCATTTGCTTGTCAAGAAGTGATAGCATTTCGATATTCCCTTCGTTCCCGGATGCTCGGCTGTATGCTCAAATTATTGGTTGTCTTGACCTTACGGTATGTCCTTGTTGGAGCTATCGACATAGGCGCGGAAAACTTGAAAAGACCATGCCACTTTCCGCACAAAAAGTCGATCCATCTGCTCCCTGGGACACGCTTGTACGCAGTGATTGTCTTGACAAATGCGGAAAATTGAGTATCTATATAAAGATGAACTGCATGAGTACCGGCAGATCATTATTGGTTGGGTGTCGGGTTAGCACGCCCAAACAAGACGAGATACCGATTACTTGCCCGTTTTCCCCTCACCGGGAAAGTACTTAGTGGCCGACACCATATTTGATGTTCGAGCAGCCCATTCGTATAAGTTGTAGCGGTACCGCCGGTTTGACGGAACGGGTCCATATTCATGGTAACTTTGGCATGGTGGAGGTATAATGCCACGCACAATTGTAATGCTATTGATTATTCTGGCTTCGTGCGTTTCGGTGGCGCAAGGCCAACAGAAATCTTACGACTACCGGAATCTCACGCCGCAGGACATCGAGGAGCTTAAGGCGGCACATCACAAGTTTTACACGGCCGAAACAGCTGATCGCGAGCGCGCGATCAAGGCGCAACTGTCGCAGAGAGAAGCGCTGGTCGACGGCAACCAAGCCGATTATGACGTGCGTTATTACGGCATAACCGTCAAGCTTGATTTCACGACGAGTACCATACAAGCGAATGTCCAATACAAGATTCGCTCAAACATTGCGGCGCTCAACGCCGTTGACCTCAACCTTAACAGCCAACTGGTGGTGGACTCCGTGCGTTTCGGCGGTTCTGCGGCAGTGTTTAGTCGCCCCGCTGACATGCTGAAGATTACGACTCCGACTCCCTACGCCCAGAACGTCGAATTTGATATGGCGGTTTATTATCACGGCACCCCGCGCTTCGACGGGCAGCAGGGAATGTATTTCGGCTCGGTCAGCGGATACCAGATGTGCTACACGAATTGCGAACCCTTTGGTTCACGCTACTGGTGGCCTTGCAAGGATTATCCGTTCGACAAGCCGGATTCGGTCGACATCTACATCGATTATCCGTCGGCCTATAAAGTGGCATCCAACGGCGCTATTGTCAGTGATGTCTCAAGCGGCAGCGGCAGGAAGCTTGTACACTACAAGCACAATTATCCGATCGCGACCTATTTGGTGGCCCTCACCTGTGCCGACTTCGTTTTCGGCCAACAGACTTGGGAGTACGGCTCAATTAACATGCCGGTCGTCACCTATACTCTCCCGAACGCCTATGAGGCCAAGTATTCGTTCGAAACCTGGATGCTACCGGTACTGACCCATCTAAGCGACAAGTTCGGGACTTACCCCTTTGCCACAGAAAAAGCCGGCAATGCTCACTTTGGCTGGGGTGGCGCCATGGAACACCAGACCTGCACCTTCTATGTTCCGACCTTCTATGACGACTGGGTGATTGCCCACGAGACTGGCCATCAATGGTGGGGTGACATGATTACCTGCAAGACCTTCAACCACGTCTGGCTTAACGAGGGCTTCGCGTCATATGCTGAGCCAGTCTTTTTTGAGTCCTACTATGGCTCGCAGTCCGTCTACTTCAACTACATGCAGTCCCAAAAATACTTGGGACCGGGAACCGTTTTCGTGGAAAATCTGCAGACCGATAATATCTTCGACGGCGACCTCTCCTACGACAAAGGCTCCTGGATCCTACATATGCTGCGTGGAGTTTTGGGCGACACGACGTTTTTCCGGGTGATTCACGATTACTACGGCTCATCGTATAAGTATGGTTCCCTGACAACAGAGGATTTCTCCAATTTCGTCTCCTCGCGCGTCGGCAGTGACATGTACTGGTTCTTCCACGAATGGGTATATGGCGATGGCCATCCCGACTATGAGATCACTTGGCGGTGCGAGCGCGATACGAGTGGCACGGGCGGATTCAATCTGTACTACATCATTGCACAGACGCAAACGGGCGGTAACTTCTTCAAGATGCCGGTCAAAACCCAGTTCGTAAAGACAGGCGGAACCCTTGACACAACAATCTGGAATGAAGGTAAGACGCAGTTCTTGACATTGCATTTTGCCGATTCGGTGGCCAATATCGTCGTCGATCCGCAGCAGTGGATTCTCCGAACCGTAACGTTAGTTCCCTTCGGAATGCGCGTCGTCACGACCGTTCCCCCTAACGGAGAAGTTGGCTCGCCTTACTACTGGAAGCTGGAAACCGTAGGCGGAGTAGCCCCCTATCGCTGGACCTACTTAGGCGGCGATCTTCCTTATGGACTGGTGTTCAATGGTGATACTATTGGAACGGTGACAGGTACCCCAACCCACGCGGCCACCTTCTATTACAATGTCAAAGTAACTGATTCGGATAGTCCCGCCAAGTCGCAGACGGTCAACATCACCCACGTCATTAAGAAGGCATCTGCGCTACCCATCTGCGGCGATGCGAACGCTGATCAGAGCGTTGACATTACCGATGCAGTCTACTTGATTGCATATATTTTCAGTGGCGGGCCGGTGCCGACACCAACCATACGCGGCGACGCTAACTGCGACGCCTCCATAGACATTTCAGACGCTGTGTTTCTCGTGAACTACGTCTTCTCCGGGGGCCAGACACCACACTGTCCCTGATACAGGACAGAGTCAGAAAACGCAAAGGCGCGGATCCGCGATCCGCGCTTTTTTATTGTGTTATCTTGAAGCAAGAGAGCCGCAAAAAAAGAGGCGAAGAGTGCGGTTGACTGCCGCTACTCTCCGCCCAAGCTCTTCAGCGAACCTTGGCTATTTCTTCTTAGTCTTCTTTGCCGGCTTCTTGGTTTCTCTTTTAATGTCCTTTTTGCCCTTGGCTGCCATAAGCAAATCCTCTCTTTGGAACAAAGGTTAACAGTTGCTTCTGCGTAACCGCAAGGTCTGGTTTCAAAGTTAGAGTGTTAAACACGCCCGCCAAACCTTTTTTGCGCAGAGAGTCAAAAAATATGAGTTGTCACTCGATCAAGCGAGGTGAGAAGTGCACACAAAGTAGTAGGCCCGTCTCGGTTTTCCATTACGCTTCCCTAGGTAAAATGCAAACGCGGCCAGAATCTTCTTCTGACCGCCGTTGGCTTGCATGTATATGTACGGTTCAAAGGACAAGCCGCCACAAACACGTAGCAGTGTCCTTGGAACGAGTTGTCAGGATGCTATCTCACATCGAGAACGTCCAGCGCTCACGCCCAATCGACCGAGTATTTCGCAGAAGCGGCCCGTTCTTGAGACCCAGCCGGATGACTGAGAAACGTCCTAACCGTTTCTTTCAGCTCCGCTAGATCCGGCGTATTCACCAAGCAAGCATCTGCCAACCAAGTCGAAAAATCATTCCAGAAGTTGAAGTACTCGGAGGTCATGATCACTGAAACCTGCGGTCTCATCTCACGCAATACTTCCAGCAAATGGTGAGACCCCGGTTTTTCCGCCCCTTCGTTGAGAATCACCAGATCAACCCCGGAACGTTGCTTGAAGAAATCGACGATTCCCTGCTCCGTGGTAACAACGTACGGGAGATACCCCTCTGACTTCAACTCGTTGGCGCAAGCCCTGCCAAACCGAGTGTCATCGCTGTAGACAAGTATAGTGCTCATACCGCTTCCCTTCGTGCTCCTAATGCTATGATCGCGTCTACGCATACTACCATACGGCTCGTGTAAAGGTTTTGTGCTCGGTACCGAATAGTCACAGACCACCCAGTACTACTGCGGGACAGCGTGGCGAAGAGAAAGCAACAACGGTCAAAACCGCTTGATGACCCTGAAGTGTTCGCACGCTGCCTCTCCCCGCAAAACGGCCCGTGCGATACTTGCGCTGTCTTAACCCTGTGGAAGTTCTGGGCGCGAAGTCGGTCGTCCAACTGTCTCACTGATTATACGCAACTTCCTCAACGCCCTTTCCCTCTTTCTACAAAAGTTCAACGAAAACGCGCAAGAAAAAATTTAATTTGGATCAGTTTTCTCTTCTTTTTTGCAAGAGGAATCCGCTGACCTCCAGGTAATTCTGAAGTGCTGCCATTTTCGCAGAGATTCGGTCGGAAATGGCCGTCGGGGGCGCACGGACAACATGACGTTCTATGGGTACTTCGGTTACGGATATCGCTCTATCCTCAATCAGATCGCCATGGCCGATCAAACGAACCTTTCGGCCACGGTGTGTCGTTGAAGAGATTGACTACTGGCTCAGAACCGAGTAGAATGCAGTATTGGCGTGCGCGCACGGGCGCGGTCTCCGCGCCCTCGTCGCGCGGGCCTATCGCACGTAATGAATGCGCGAGCAGGAATCCCTTCCTGCCCGAAATGAGAAAGTGGTGATGCCGACAGGAGAGGATCCCTGACGAAGTAGAGAAGTGAGACCTGACATCAAAGCAAGAGAACCCATGCAGTGGAGGAGCATAACATGAGCAAGAAGGATTTCGAGGCATTCCTGAAGAAACAAGCATCGGCAGACATGCGGGACAAAGCAATCGACTGGGATCGGGAGAAGCAAGACTGGCTCAGGCGAATTGACGAGTTTTACGGCACGGTTCAGGAATGGCTCAAAGAATACGTAAACGACGGCAAGGTACAGATTCGTTTCGAATCGACAATCTTAAATGAAGAACACATTGGAAGCTACGAAACGAAGAAACTCTATCTGAGAATGGCTAGTCAAGAAGTTGGGTTCTCCCCAATTGGAACGCTCTGAGTGGGCGCTGGGGGAAGGATAGACAGGACGGGAAGTGCGGGAAGGGTGAGATTCGTCCTTGTTGACATGGACTCAGAAGGAATGTCGTTGACAATTCGAGAATCAACGAGAAAAGAGGTGCCGGAGACTGAGAAGGACAAGAGACCCAGGGCCTGGACGTGGAAAATATCTACACCACCGCCATCGATCAAGTATATCGAGCTGAATGCGGAAAGCTTCTTTGACACGTTGTTGAAAGTAATGAATGCCTAGACGCGTTCCTTTTTCGAATCTCAATTTGGAGTTGGAGGAGGTCACAACTCATCATTCCGATGTGGAAGCGGCCCTC
>JAPLUP010000203.1 GCA_026397575.1 Candidatus Zixiibacteriota bacterium | reverse complement strand
ACAAATGCAGCTCGGCATGCTCTTTGACTTGCGACTGGATGAAGATCGCGACCTTGTGGGGATCAAGGCCGGCCGCCAGATAGTCAATGGCCATCTGCACGATATCGTCATCCATGGATGCCAGATCATCGAATCTGGCGGTCAGAGAGTGCCAGTCGACAATGCAGCAATACATATCGTAGTCATCTTGCAACGCTACCCAGTTGGCCAGCGCACCTTCAAGATTGCCAAGATGCAGTCGACCGGTCGGCTGCATGCCGGAGAGAATCACTTGTTTTGCCATGAATCAACCCACAAAGAGGTACTTTTTCCAGACCTCGTCGCCCTTGGTGACCAATTGACGAATGAACGTCAGATCGCTTGGTCGGCGAGGTTTGCTGCGCAGTCGCATCCCGGCTTCTTCCGGTAAGCGATTGCCCTTCTTGTTATTGCACTTGTCGCAGGCACAGACCAGGTTCTCCCAGATATCACCGCCGCGGCGCAGCTTGGGAATAACATGATCGATGGTCATAACACCGGAGGTCGTGCCGCAATACTGGCAGACGCCGCCATCACGCTTGATTACATTCTTGCGATTAAGCATCACTTGCTTCTGCGGGACACGTGCGTAGATCTCGAGTCGTACAATGGATGGTTCTTCAAAAACACGGCTGACAGAGCGAACCATTCGCCCCCGCCGGGCTTCGACCATCGACGCTTTACCGAGAAACACCAAAACAATTGCTCGCTTAACACTTGTAGTAATCAACGGTTCGTAGTTCTGATTCACTATCAATACATTGTCGTTCAGCATTCGAACTCCGTAAATCCGATATGCCTATACTAACGTCCGGCCCTGTCATAGTCAATCTAAAAAGTGCATCTCGGCGGCAACTCGATACAGAAGGAAGTGCTGCTACAGGTCCCCGCTTGTGTCACTGAATCCAAGTCAGTGCGATAAAGGATGTTGGCGCCGTCATATTATCTGTTGATTTCGAATTGAACAAACCCGTAATTCAGAGCGATGAATCTGAAAGCCATCACAATTCGACGCACACGACAAGCGGATTTGATCGATGCCTTTACGCTGGTGATGAACACAGCCAATCACTTGCGGCGGCATCGGGGGATGTCAACGACGAGATCCAAGAAGCTGAGGCAACCGCCGTCTCTGCTCGTGCACATGCTTAAGACCGACCCTGAGGGATCATTCGTTGCGCATGACCGCAAGGGGAAGCTGGTGGGCTTTGCGATGTCGCTGATCCGCGAGGATGAATGGTTTCTGGCATTCTTGTTCGTTGATCCAACGCTTCAATCCAAAGGTCTCGGGCAGAAGCTGCTTGATAAAGCAATGCGCTATGGGAAGAAAAACGGCTGCAAGCGCTGGGCGTTGGTGACTTTCTCATACAATCCTCAAGCTATTGCTGTTTACACCAAAATGGGTATGCCCCCGCAGCGACCGCTATTGACGATGGAACGCAAGCGAGCTAAAGGAAAATCGTTCAAGAAGCTGCGGGTTCCGATCAAGCTGACCATGAAGAAGATCACCGATGAGAAGTATATCAACCGACTGACGTCTCTTGACAGACGCGCTCGCCAACTGGCACGACCTGAAGAACACTTCTTCTGGCTGTCGGACGAGAATTACGACACGCTGATCTTCCATGATGGCAAGAAATTGGCTGGCTATGCCGTAGTGAACAGCCGCGGGATGGTCGCGCCGGTGGTGGCCTCTGAGCCAAAGTACTTGGTGTCACTGTTAGCACACGCGGTCGAGTGGGGAGTTGCTCAGGGGCACAAGTATCAGATCATGTTTGTTCAGGGGGAACAACTCGAAGTCATTCGGATGTTGATGAAGGCGGGATTCCACATTGACGAGACCACGTTGTTCATGGCTTCGGAACAAGTAAGCGATCCGAAGCTATACATCCCCGCCACTCTGGCGCATTTCTAAAGGCGGCTATTTCCCCAGCAGACTTACTGATCGGGTGTCTTGCAGCGTTCGCACTTCTTTCATCATTCTTTCGGTCTGCATTTTGATGATCGCCAGATTCTTGGCCGTCTGCTCGTCCGGATTATCCGATTTGTCGATCAACTGCTGCGTACGCGCCATGATTGACGTCAGGGGTGTCGCGAAGCGTTTGGGCAGATCGGAGAACACTTCACCCAACAGCTTGCTGCGCTCCAGCCGTTCGACATGACGACCCAGTTGCCCGACCCGGTCGGCAGTCGCCGACGACATCAACGCCTGCGCCGCGATATTGGCGATACCGCGCGCAAACACGCTATCAGAAAGTGAGAAACTGCGTCTCTCCCAATTGCGCAATTCTGCCACCGCCATGATGCCGATTGGCTCATGGCCAACCATCATCGGTACCAGCAATGCCGACTGCAGACCGACAACGAGCGACTGTAGCAACTCCTGATCGTCCATCTGCATTCGCTCTTCGCGCTGGTTGATCAGCATCATGCGCCCTGCCTGAATCGCCAGCTTGTGCCAGCGTGCCCGTGACAGCGGCAAACTGCGCACTTCAGTGACATGACTACTGACATCGCGCGCTTGCGCCTCAGTCACAAATTCGAGCGACTCCCGTGTCGAATCGTAGCGCCAGAAGCGACAGTAGGTCGCCGGCAGCTTTTTCACGACGGTTTCAGCAAGCTCGACCATGAACGCCTGTGTATCTTCGCTCGTCATCAGCTTCTTGAGGGAGCCAGTGAGATCAAGGATTTGGCGATTGTAGGCGACCAGCTGATGCGAGAATATGTCACTTCGCACTGACGGCACGAGTGCTGCCGACAACATCGCGGCAATCTTCTCCCCAAATTCCTTATCAGGGCACTGTTTCTCGGCGGCCATGGTCAAAGCAGCGATCGGCTTGTCACCCAGCATGATCGGGATTGTCAGCGCGTAGCGTGCGCCACAGGAAATCAGCCAGCGATCGTCCTGCAGCTCACTCTGTTCAAGTGCGTCGCTGTAAGTGACCTGCGGTGACAGGAACAGAGCACCCAACTGTGTCTTCTGAGTTGAGATGGAATGGTTGCGCTCGGTGAGGAGGTTCTTACCCTGCCCAAGACAGTATTGAGTGACATTGTGACCGCGTGAATCATAGACTGCGATGCGCAGGATTTCGTATTCCGTGATTCGGTGTAGTGCTTCGTCAACCAAGTGAATAGCGTCTTGAATTCGGTCGACTGCGGCCAGATCGCTGCGCAGCTTTTCGAGCGCCGACGTGGTCCCGTCAACCAGCACATTCCCGGTCGCAGCGCAAACCCGCGTAACACCCAACTGCACGGTCAAAAGATCAAGCAATTGCAGCAGGTCAGTATCGATGTGTGCGCCCTGCTCCCAGTTAATTACCATTACCAGAGGTTCTGTGGTCTTGTCTTGCAGAGGTATGACAATGGTTGGCTTCTTGTCTTCGGATGCTTCGAGAGGAACAAGCGAAAGCCGCTGCGAACGTTGAACAGCATGACACCAGTGTTGGAGGGGACCATGATCGGTTAGCGGGATCGTATTCGACTCGGCGGGGACGAAGCTGCCGGAGAACTGGTCCTCGCGGTAGTAGTTGACGGAGACCGCTTTGGTGAAGTGCAGTACCAGTCCGCGGAGTTTATCCAGGAATGGCAGAACCTCACGCTGCCCGCGGCTGAGATTGGCGACCGCTGACAGGAAGTCGAGACGTTTCTGATATTGAGTAGACTTGAGATCAGCGCGGGTCATGCGGTTAATCCATTCGGTAGCGCCTATGACGATGAATAGACCACCGGAGACCAAGAGAAGCGCCTCCACGAGATATCGATACTCGGCCTGAGACAAAACGGGCAATTGCCGCAAAGAACCGCTTTCGCCAAGCACACGCACGAACAGCAGAAGCGCCCAAAGCATTTGCCCAATCATCAACTTGTCATAGCTGTCTTTCGACCGGTAGAAATAACGTTCTTTTGCCCGGTAGGTCGAATAGCTGACCAACACCAGGAGCACTAGAAAGAGATATTCCGCCAGAATCATTCTTACCCTCTGTCACCTGTTACAATGTCAACCTTTACTATATCGGCAGTTGCAGGAGCGATTTTACCGGCGGTACTGTATGGAGATGTGTCAGTCCGTCGAGATTGGGAATACGGAGGAAATATGCGGGAAAATGCTTAGATTAGAGCAGACGGCTGGCTAGTCCACGGACTTTCTGAAGGTTCTTGAAATGCAACTTGGCGACTTGACTCAGTCTCTCCTCGCCGTATTTTCGAATAAATACCACTCCCGCCTGATCGACCTGCGGCGCAGCCCCTTTGGGGAGATCAAGTTCCCATTTCTGGGACAGACGATGCAAGCTGTCTACGAATTCGGCGCGCGCCAGTATGGATGCAGCCGCCACCGACAATTCACTTTCCCCTCTAACCTGCTGGATCAGCTTGATGGTCTTCCCTCTTTCCATGAGTGACCGTTCAAGCAGTTCCTCTTTGCCAAACTTATCGGAAATTACGGTGTCGCAGGGTGTTTTTTCCAACAGGTTCTCAATCGCGCGGGCGTGTCCCCAAGCCAGCAACTTGTTCAAATTGCCGATCTTGAGATAGAGTTTATTGTATTTTTCCGGCATGATCACAACAATGCTATGTGGGACGTGCCTTTTCAATTCGACGGCAATTGTTGCGGCACGCTGATCGGACATTTTCTTGGAATCGCGGACGTAGAGTTCTTCGAGCAGAGGTCTCTCTAACACGCTGATAGCGGCAGCAGCAATGACAAGCGGGCCGAAAAAGTCCCCCTTGCCGGATTCATCAACTCCGGCGATGTAGCCCGTCAATCTCGTACCTTTATGCGCGTTCGAGATACTTGCCGGTGCGTGTATCGATTTTGATCGAATCGCCTTCCTTGACGAAAGGCGGCACCCTGACTTCGATGCCCGTCTCCAAAGTGGCCGCTTTGGTGATATTGGATACGGAATCGCCTCGCACTGCCGGTTCGGTAGTGACAACTTTGAGTATCACAGAGGACGGCATATCGAGGTTGATCGGCTTGCCCTCGAAATAGAGAATCGTGTACTCTCCATTTTCCTTCAAGTATTGCGTGTAGTCACCGAGTTGATCTTTCGTCAGTGAGAATTGGTCGTAGTTCTCAGTATCCATGAAGTACCACTCACCCTCGGAAGCATAGAGGTACTGAGTACGTTTGTGACTGAAGTCCGGGATATCGAAACTTTCACCGGAGGTGAAAGTGCGCTCGACGACCTGTCCGGTCTTGATGTTTTTCAGTTTGGTCCAGACGTTGGCGCGACCGCGTCCGGTTTGGGAACGCAAGAAGTCAACAATGTAGTAGGGTGCACCCTCGATTGCTATTCTCATTCCGATTCGGAAATCACCTGTCGAAATCATTTATCCTCCGCAACGATTCTCCTTCTGGAACCACGGGCCACTGTGCCATAGCAAAATATAATATGCAATTCCCCCTTTGCAGGCAACTGATTTGAGGTGACTAGCGATAGTTTTTGAGGATTTCGGCCGCCAGTCGGCACACTTGATCCACCAACTCCGGCGGCGAAATGACCCGCGCCTCCCCTCCAAAGCCAATGATCCAGCGAAGGATTTCCTCGGTTCCGGCGACCGTGACGGTATATTCGACGGAACCTTCTTTGCGTTTCACCACCCGTTGGCTGGCGTGACGTTTGCCGTCGGAAACGACGGCGGCCGCCTTGCCGAATAACAGCAGCTTGATCTCCACCGGCTCTCCCGAATAGACATCCCAGGAAGACTCGAAGTACTTTTCCAGAGTGATCTTGTGGTCGCGCTCAAACAAGTTTTTCGTGATCGTTATCTTGTAAATACGATCGATCCGAAAGAGCCGCATCTCGTCATGGCGATGGCAGTATCCGAGGAGATACCAGGCGTGACCACGAAAGACGATAAAGTAGGGGTCGACCGGCCGCACACCTTCGCCGGAGGAAACCGAATGATAGTTGATTTCCAGAACAATGTCGCCATCAATAGCCTGCCGCAGCAACCGCATCGTCAGATCACCGCGAGTGGCGTCGGCAGTCATCCGCGGCGAAAGCAACATCCGCGAATGCTGTTTGCGAATATGCTCTGAAAGCTGGCCGTTCATTGCGGCATCAATTTTAGCCGTCATGCTCTTGAGTTCGCTGGCGTAAGACTTTATTTCCATCAACGGTGAACCCTGAATTGCCGCTCGCAGCACCAGATATTCACCGGCAGTCAGATTCAGAGGCGGCAGAAAAGCTCCGCCCAGCAGGCGGTAGCCCTTGTCATAGTAGACCGGCGCCCCGGCTTCTCCAAGCGACTGAATGTCGCGGTAGACTGTGCGCTCCGTCACGGCGCACTCACGCGCCAACTGCGAAGTCGTCATCACGCGATTGCTGCGAATGAGATTAAGAACGGTCAATAGTCGGGATGACTTAGTCATAGTGAGCAATACCTCACACAGCTGTCCAGTGTCTCACCTAATTCAGAGTTCGACGTCACTCCCGCAACCAACCTAACCAACTGCCGGATAACGTCAAGGGTTTTGTCGGCATCCTCAACCTATAGGATGATCCCCACACTTCGACGGCCGATCTCAGGCCATCAGCCGGCCAAACCGGCCGCAACTTCTTGCCGCACATAGAGGACGAAAAGCCGCCACCTGTGGCACGGCGGTTGCGCAAGAGAGGTTGGCAATAACGCGATAAGCGAGGGGAGAGTAAAAAATGAAGAAGCTGATTAAGGTTAGGCGGTTGCTACACGGCAGCGGATTACTGGCAGTTGTCGCAGGCATTCTGCTTGCCGGATGCTCCATTAAATCGCCGCAAGCGCCGAGTTGGGATACAACGCTCAGACTGCCGCTCATTAACAGGACATTTTCTTCTGGAGAGCTGTTTGACAAACTGGCGGCTGATGATATCAAAAAAGATTCGGCCGGAAATAGCTCATTCTACGTTGCGAAGAATCTCGACTCGGTATCGATTCAAGATGTTCTATCGGTAGCAACATCCTCTTCGGAATTCGAAAAAGAGGTCGGCCTGATTACGGTGGTATCGCCTTCCGCTATGTCCCAGCAGATTGCGTTTGCTGACGTCATACCCCTCACGGCTGGAGTTGTACCCGATACCGGCCTCTGGGTTGAGAAGACTGTCGGTCCGACCAATTCGTTTTCCGAAGCGACCATAGCCGAAGGGGGGCTAATCGTCACTGCCACGAACAATACCGGGTTTGCGATCGATTCGCTGATCGGCCAGTTACGCGATCCGGGCACGGATTTGCTGATTGCGACCTTCGTCGTTCCGCACGAATTAGCAGATGGCGCTTCCTATGTTGACACAATTTCGCTGGTAGGCAAGACTATCCGTAACGAGAGCGACTTCGACATCTTCTTCCACACTCAAGGTGGATTGGCGTTGTCGCTGGCGGATCGCTCGGTTGATTTCGCGTTCAATTTCACC
>JAPLUP010000174.1 GCA_026397575.1 Candidatus Zixiibacteriota bacterium | reverse complement strand
AACTCGCCGATGCGACGGGCGCCCTCGTCGACATTGAGCATCTCCCGCAGGAAGTCGATATTCTTGCCAGCGGTGAAATCGGTAACCACGCCGTTCTTGAAGGTAAGTTGCACGTTCTCAACTTCACGACCGGCGTAGCAGGCGGGATAGGTGTAGGTGATCATACCATTGGCGGAATCCTCGATCGGGCAGGTGAAGATTTCGCCGTCGGGGAAATTCTCCTGCCCGTCGCAATTGATCCACTTGCGACCGGCGACGTTCAAACGCAGATCGGTATCGCCGCTCTTGACGTGGATGGTTTTCAGTTTCGTTAATGCCGCCGCGGTCTTGTCCTGCTGCGCGGAGATTTGTTGCCAGGTACTGATCGGGTCTGCGGTGTCGCAGTAACCGGCGGAATAGACGAAGTCTTCGAATTCCGTCAGTGATTTGCCAGCTTCCTGTGCCATAGCGTTATTCGGAAAGAGGGTCCCGCACCATCGCATTTCGCCTTTGGCAGTGCGCTGGAAAAAGATCTCGCTGATCTCCTTGCGAGCCGCTTGCGCCATTGCCTGACGTTTGGGGTCGGTACCGGTGAGGAACTTAGTGTTGTCGGCGCCCCAGACATACAGACGCGCATCGATGCGTTCGATTTCGAATTTGCGAATCGGTGAAACGAACTTGAGTTGATCGTCGGAAGCGTTTTTCAAGAACAGTTCGGTGAAGTCCTCGGTATAGATTTCGACATAGGGATAGGCGCCAATGGCCAGAGCCTTCTTGTAAACTGCCCTCGCCAGTTGCAGAGCTTGATAGGGGACTTCAATCTTGAAGAGGTCGCCCTTCTTGATGCGCAGCGAGTAGTTGACCATGATTTCAGCAAGTTTGTCAATACGTGGATCCATGATAACCTCGTGTGATACATTTAGCGTTTGTAAGTGGATTTTTCGATGTCAAGGAGTCGGCGTTTTACCAGCAAGCCGCCGCCGAACCCACCGAGCGTGCCGTCGGATTTGAGTACGCGGTGGCAGGGAATGACGATGGGCAGAGGATTGTTCGCGCAGGCGGAACCGGCGGCACGGTGCGCTTGCGGCGAGCCGGCTTTGGCAGCGAGTTGTTGGTAGCTGATTGTTTTGCCGTAGGGAACGCGCGCAAGTATCTCCAGCGCTTTCTTGCGAAACCCGTCGGCCATGATAATCGAGAATGGGAACGTAAACTCGGTGACGTGGCCACGCAGGTAGGATTTGATCTCCTTGGCGGCCTTAGCGTAGGCTGTACGGCTTTCCTTCAAGTTGCCTCTGTACTGGCGTGGTACCGGTGTGCTCTGAAAGAGGATGCACTCAACGACATTTCCGTCGCCGATCAGTGTCAGTTCACCGATCTCGGTTTTGAGTTTGCGGGATAAATGCATTTTACGCGCTCCTCCGGTTAAAATGCCAATATAGCATCTCACAATCAGTTGTAAATACCGTAGAATCACTGTAGAAGTTTTGGACATTTGTTCTTTTGTCAAATGCCGGTTTCATATAGCGGTGTATAACAAGTGTTTAGCGCAGCGGTATAGAATAACGGTCGATCCCTGCGGTTCCAACTGTGGTTGTGCTGAAAAAGCGCGTGTCTAAACCATTCGCGGGTATTTTGTTATCTGAAGACGGCCAAAACAACGTGCGAACCCAGAAACAAAATCGGTTGTATAACCGTTGTAATGGTAAGAAGATAGACGCCGATCTGGGAAGTATGGGTCGTTTGGCCGCAACTTGACAGAATCGGTAATTAGGGTTTATTGTATGCGACATCTTATTCGACATCAGCTTGGAGGAAAGATAGATGACTGATTTACGTGTGAGACTCTATGTGCTTATGCTGGCGATCGTCGCGATCGGAGTGATCTGGGTCGTAGGTTCCGGTGATGCGGCACAGCTTGCGTTGCAGGATGTGGTTTACAGCAAAGGCATTTATGCGCAGGCGGGACAGGGACAGACTAACACCGAGCCGATGGCGGATCAGAAACACTCCATTGCCTACTATACCAAGCTGATGGCTGATATCGCGTACAAGATCCATACGCGATACATGGAAGACGTTGATCCGGAGAGTCTCGTCGAATCAGGGATCGAAGGCATGCTGTCCAATCTTGACCCATACAGCGTGATCCTGAAGCCCAAGACTTACAACGCGCTGATGGAAAACACGCACGGCAAGTATGAAGGCGTCGGCATGCAGATCGATCTGCGAGACAATCGCGTGACTATTGTAGCGCCGATGGAAGGGACACCGGCCTGGCGGATGGGATTCCACGCGGGCGATCAGATCATGAGAATCGATTCCACTTCCACAGACGGTATGAACACCGAGGACGCTTCTACTCTGATGCGCGGTCCGGCGGGTACGAAAGTCAAGCTGACGATCAAACGACCAGGTATTGACGGTCTGTTGGACTACGAGGTTGAACGCGCCGTCATCGAACTGAAATCGGTCAAGTATTACGGTTTGGTCGAGCCCGGTATCGGTTATGTCCGTATCGACAAGTTTGCCGAGACGACGACCGACGAGCTGCAGGCTGCCATACTCGATATGAAGAACAACATGGGCGTCAAGTCGCTCATTTTCGATCTGCGCTCCAACGGCGGCGGGTTGCTGGATCAGGCGATCACGGTCGCGAATCTGTTCCTTCCGAAGGACAAACTGGTGGTTTACACGCAGGGCAAGTATCCGACCTCCCAGAAGAAATACAACTCAACGGCTGATCCGATCTTCGCGGACGGTGACATGGTGGTGTTGGTCAACGGTGGCACGGCCTCGGCGTCTGAGATCGTGTCGGGCGCGCTGCAGGATTGGGATCGGGCGGTGGTTTTGGGGAGCACGACTTTCGGCAAAGGACTGGTGCAACAAATCTTCGGCGGCGAGCAGGGGGATTTCGCGCTGAAGCTGACGACCGCGAAGTATTACATTCCTTCGGGACGCTGTATCCAGAAACCGGAAAAGGCGCACAAAGGGTATGACGAAGGGATCGATGACGTCGCGATCACCAACAAGCCCTCTGAAGTTGACAGCACCAAGCAAGTCTACTATACGAACTCCGGCCGCAAGGTCACTGGTGGTGGTGGTGTGGTGCCTGATGTGACAGTTCCGGAGGAGACCTGGAAGCCGATCGAGTACAACCTGATTCGCAAGAATTTGTTCTTCGAATTCGCAGTTGATTACACCGCTAAACATCCGGGGATCAAGAAGGATTTCGAAGTGACCGATCAGATGTTTCAAGATTTTGGCAGCTACATCAAGGAGCGGAGCTTCACTTACAAGACGGCCTTGGAGCTTGATCTCGACAAGTTTGTGGATGCGGCCAAGCAGGAAAAGAAGTCGGCATTGTTCGATAAGGACATCGCTGACTTGCGTGCCGGTATCGACAAGGAAAAGACCAAGGACTTTGACGAATCGAGAGACTACATTCGCCAGTCGATCAAGCGCGAGTTCTTGCGGGTGTTGTTCGGCGAGAGCACGATCTATGAGCGCTTGACGCTGAAGGAAGATAAAGACGTTCTCAAGGCCGTCGAGTTGCTTAAGGACAAGGCCAAATACGGGACGCTCCTGAAGCCGTCAAAGAAAGACAAGGAAAACAAAGGCTAATTTTCCCTATCATGTTGAATACTTCAAGGGCGGTCGAAAGACCGCCCTTTTTGTTTGGGTGCAGCCGTCTGTGAAACAGTGTACCCAGAGGTATGTCAGCGTCTCAGGCGCAAATCCTGTTGCGTTCTGGAGCGGCTGTGCTTAGGTTCCTTCCATGCGCAGGCTTCACGCGGTACTAGTCATCCTCATCGTAGCATGTTCATGCGGAATGGTCTCTGCGAACGTGGCCAAGTGGTGCTGGCGTTACGCTGGTGACTCGGTGAGAGTTTGCAGAGAGAAAATTGAATTAGACAGCCTACTCAGGGACGCAGCCCGCAGATGGACCGATTACGGATCCGCGCCCGAAGCCTACGGAGTGTCCACAACGCTTGACTTGACAGGCGCTAAGCTCTCTGGAGTCGATCTCTCGAAGAAGGCACTGCGGGGTGTAGTATTGTGCGGAGCGAACCTGGATAGCGCCAATCTTAGCGGTTCCGATCTGACCAACACGATCTTTGACAGGGACTACGGTTTTTCGCAGGTCTGCGAGGCTAAGACGACGCTCGAATTCGCGGATCTGTCATGTTGCATCTTCGAACCGATCGGACTTCCCTCTATTGAGAGTATTTCGACGGCCGAAGGTCTCCGGACGCTTCGGTGGGAGGGCTCAAATTCAAGTCTTGTGCAATTGCGCGAGGAGCTCGGCAAGTCTGGTTTTCGACAGCAGGAGCGCGAAGTCATCTGCGCCCTTCGAAGACACGATCCTGGTTTCTTTGACAAGC
>JAPLUP010000216.1 GCA_026397575.1 Candidatus Zixiibacteriota bacterium | reverse complement strand
GCGCGGTGATTCCAAACGACCACTCAAATCGTTGTCTGACCTGTTGAAAGGCAAACAGGGTCGATTCCGTCAAAACTTGCTTGGCAAACGTGTAGACTATTCCGGCCGTTCGGTTATCGTCGTAGGTCCGGAGTTGAAACTGCATCAGTGTGGGCTCCCCAAGACTATGGCGCTGGAGCTCTTCAAGCCTTTCATCATCATGAAGCTCGAAGAGAAGGGCTATGTCCAGACGGTAAAAAGCGCCAAGAAACTTGTCGAACGCGAACGTCCCGAAGTGTGGGATATCCTCGAGGAGATCATCGCCGATCACCCGGTACTGCTCAACCGCGCTCTGACGTTGCACCGCCTCGGTCTCCAGGCATTCTATCCGGTGCTCGTCGAAGGCAAAGCCATCCGCCTGCATCCGCTCGTCTGCGCGGCCGTCAACGCCGACTTTGACGGTGACCAAATGGCTGTGCATGTGCCACTGTCGTTTGAGGCGCAGCTTGAGGCGCGCATTCTGATGCTGTCGGTCAACAACATCCTGTTGCCGTCCAGCGGCAGACCGGTAGCTACGCCGTCACAGGATATCGTTATCGGTTGCCACTACTTGACCAAAGGCAGACCGGGCGTAAAGGGCGAAGGCCTGATTTTCGCGTCGCTTGATGAAGCGCTGTTTGCCTATGCTACCGGCATGGCTGATTTGCATGCCTATGTCAAGGTTGAGTACATGGGTGAGTTGCTGGAGACGACTGTGGGTCGCATCCTGTTTCATGAGATTTTCCCGGAAGAACTCGGCTTTTTCAACAAGGTGGCAACGCGCCTTAACCTCGAAGACTTGGTGCTCGATGCACACGCCCGTTTGGGAAATGTGCTCACCGCCGATTTCCTCGATAAGCTCAAGAACATTGGTTTCGAGTACGCGACTGTCGCCGGCATCACTGTCAGTATCGACGATCTGTCGATTCCGCAGAGCAAAAAAGGCTTGATCGCACAGGCGGAAAAGGAAGTCGCCGATATTCAGAAAGCGTACGAACAGGGCGTTATCACCAACGGTGAGAGATACAATAAGGTTATCGATACTTGGACGCGGACGACTTCAGAAGTCGCCGAAGAGATGTTCAAGGGCATGGCCAAAGAGAAAGATGGTTTTAATCCGGTTTTCATGATGGCCGATTCTGGCGCACGATCTTCTAAGGATCAGATTCGCCAGCTTGCCGGCATGCGCGGTCTTATGGCGAAGCCGCAGAAACGCATTACCGGTTCGATCGGTGAAATCATCGAATCGCCGATTATCGCGAACTTCCGCGAAGGTTTGAATGTACTCGAGTATTTCATCAGTACGCACGGTGCGCGCAAGGGTCTTGCCGATACCGCGCTGAAAACGGCTGACGCCGGTTATTTGACGAGACGTCTGGTTGACGTAGCGCAGGACGTAATCATCACCGAACCCGATTGCGGTACGGTGCGCGGCATTCGCATTAGACCACTCAAAGATGGCGAAGAAGTTATCGAGTCGCTGCAAGACCGTATCGTCGGCCGCGTGACGCTGGAGGATGTCTTTGATCCGATTCAGCCCGACAAAATTATTGTCGAGGCTGGTCGCGAGATTGAGGAAGAATCGGCAAAGCTGGTCGAAGACGCGGGTATCGAATCGGTACATATACGTTCGGTGCTAACCTGCGAATCAAGACGTGGTGTGTGTGCGGCCTGCTACGGCCGAAATCTGGCAACCAACAAGATGGTGCAGCTTGGTGAAGCGGTGGGTGTGATTGCGGCGCAGTCAATCGGTGAGCCCGGGACGCAACTCACGCTACGAACCTTCCACATCGGTGGTACCGCTGCGCGTATTGCTGAGGCATCGCAAGTGCGAGCTAAGACGGACGGGCACATTGAGTTTGTCGATGTACGCACAATCGTGCGCGAGGACGGACAAACGGTCGTGGTTAGTAGAGACGGCGAAGTGAAAGTTTTCGATGTTCAGAATCGCCCGCGCGCTACCTACAAGGTGCCATACGCGGCATTGATGCGTGTCCAGGACGGCGAGAAGGTCTTTAAGATCGACACGCGCGATGCACAGGAAAAGCAGGATTCTCAGAACAAAGGCACGGTGATCTTTGAATGGGAGCCATACATCCACGAAATCTTGTCTGAGTCTTCCGGCACCGTGCAATATCAAGATATTGTCGAAGGCGTGTCGATGCGCGAGGAACTGGACGAAATCACCGGATTGATGCAGCTTTGGGTCATCGAACAACGCGAGAAAACC
>JAPLUP010000165.1 GCA_026397575.1 Candidatus Zixiibacteriota bacterium | reverse complement strand
AATCCTTCGCGATCGGCGTCAGTGACCTGTGCCCAAAGGCTGAAATTGCCTATTGCGATCGTATATTGAAACGATACCGAGTCAATGATAATGTCGCTGCTGGCGCCAATCTTGAGCGGAATTACAAGCCCCGAAAGCGGGACGTCATTGTTGCAGAAGATGCGCAGGTAACTCGCTGTCGCACGCCCCACATCCTTAGTCTCCACTTGTACTGAGACAGTCTGGCCCAGACCCGTGGCAACAAGCAGCGTGAAAAAGACGAGGGTTTTCGCAAAAAGGCGTGAAGGCATTCGATCTCCGTAACATGACCGGGCGAAGTAACAGGGCAATATAACTCACGCGGTGATATTGTCAAGTAGTTAGACCTTGCCAAATTCGGCACCACCGTGTCCCAACGCTTCGGGACTGTTGAAAAACCTCGGAATTGTCATTGCGCGGAGTCCCGCAATCGCGGGACGACAAAGCAATCTGCGCGCCAACATCGCAAGAGCGTAAATCGAGATTGCTTCGTCGTGCTCCACACCCTGTATCACCTCTCCGCACTCCTCGCAATGACACGGTCTGGGCTTTTTCAACACTCCACCTTCGTTGTGGGCACATATGCCATTCAACAGTATTTGCGTAGTCTCACCATTTGGGCTTATATTCCCGATCGTATGGTGCGAAGCAGAACATCAGGGCTCGATGGAACCGTCTTCTCGAGCATCCTATCATCGCTGATTAGCGTGTCAAATCCTCGCCCGAAAATGGCGGACAATGGACAAGCAGGTATGCTCGTCGCGCTTTCCGGTGGTCCTGACTCAGTAGCGCTGCTGCATCTCATGAAGGCAGTAAGCGTGGAGATGGGGTTCATGGTCGCTGCCGCCCATGTCAATTACGGACTCCGTGGTGAGGAATCGCTCGGAGATGAACGCTTCTGTCGCGGTCTATGCAAGCAATTGGGGGTCAAACTCCACGTCAAGAAAGTGAGTCTGTCGACTCGGAAATCCGGAACGAACTTGCAGGCCGAGGCGCGCAAAATTCGATACAGGTTTTTTGATGAGATTTGTGCGAAGTACCGAATCACCTGGATTGCTACGGGTCACAACCAGACCGATAACATCGAGACGATCCTAATGAACCTCTGCCGTGGCGCTGGTACATTTGGCTTGTCAGGTATCGAACCTGTCTTTGGCAAGGTCATTCGTCCGCTGCTCGATTTTACGCGCGAAGAGATTATCGCATATTTGCAGCAAAATCATCTTTCCTATCGCGTTGACCGCTCGAATTTGGAAAGCAAGTACACGCGCAACAAGGTCAGACAGCAACTGTTGCCGGTTGTCGTGAAGATATTCGGAGATAGGGCGATTGGCAGTATCGCCCGCGCGGGGCAAATATTAGCTCAACAAGAGCATTACTTGCGCGGACAGATTGCTCAGTTGTTGGATCGCGACGCGGTGGTGACGCCGTTTGGAAAGATAGCTCTTGATTGACTGGATCACTGCAGAACTTCGATCTGGCGGCGGCGCAGAGAGTGATCAAACAGGTGCGCTCGGCAAAAGTCAAAGTAGATCTGACGTCCGGGCTGATTGCCGAGATTGCCGGTGAACGGCTCTACATCTATCGCCTGGCGAAAGACAAACCGTCCTACACGGTTCGACGCAAGGGATCCACTTGTCTGCAAGCGTATGGGATGGAGATCTCAATAGAAGAGACACCGACGGCCAAGTTGGCCGGCAAAGAATTGCGTCTCGGCAAGAACCTGAAGGTCTATGTCGATGCAAACAAGATGCAGGGTAAGCTGACGGTCAGATCGCCGAGAGTCGGCGATCGCTTTTCGCCGTTGGGTATGAAAGGGTCAAAAAAGCTGTCGGACTTCTTTATCGATCGCAAGATCGACCGTCCGCTACGCGAGGAAAAACCGTTGTTACTTTGTGACGCCAAAATCGTATGGATAATTGGTCATGAGATTGCCGATAGTGTCAAAATCTCGGCGCGGACGAAGACGGCACTAAAACTGGAGGTAACGCAATATCGCGAGTTCTGATATCGACACCCGACTAGAAGTGTTGATTAGTAAGGAGCGACTCCAACAGCGCATCGTCGAGCTGGCGCAGGAAATCAAGCGCGACTATCAGGGCCAAAACCCGGTTCTGATCGGTACGCTCAAAGGGTGTTTCGCCTTCCTGACTTTTCTAGCCCTAGAACTTGACTTCG
>JAPLUP010000708.1 GCA_026397575.1 Candidatus Zixiibacteriota bacterium | reverse complement strand
GATTTGTCTTGCAGCGAAGCTGTATGCCGATGGATCAACTGATAGAAAGATTCCGTCAGGACAAAGTCTGGCAGCCTGCGCTATCGGCATGGCGGAATGTACCCCAAACTGACGCGCCTCATAGGAACACGTTGATACTACCCCTCTGGAACCCGTCGGCCCCCCCACGATCACTGGCTTGCCTCTCAAATCAGGGTTATTGCGCTGCTCGATCGCGGCGAAAAAGGCGTCCATATCGACATGCATGATTATGCGTGGTTCGCATGAGGCTGCCATCGTGTTACTCCGTATAAACCGGTTCTCCATCGTTCAACTCGATGATAGACAGGTGAGGAATTCTGTCAATCACATTTAGATTCCGAGAATGTCGGCGCGGGGATGCGAAAGGCGGAGGCGGAGACTGATATAATCCGTGCCGAGCTGGAATTCCGCCCCGATTAGAGTCTGTGAGCCGAGCAGAATTATTGCTGTTTCGACAACGAACACGGCGGATCGGCTTGTTCATACAACACATTGAGAGAGACCACGAGGTCCACAAGATTGAAGACGCCGTCACAGTTGGAGTCAATCAATCGTCGCGGCGCCAACATCGGTGCGCCGCGATATAGAATCCTGATCATCGCGATCAGATCATTCAATGTCAGAACGCCATCTTCGTTCGCATCTCCGGAAACACCGGGACGAAGAGAAAGAGCAACCGGTATGCTTACGTGGTCACCGCGGAGACGACGTGCGAAGATGTTGAGCGTTCCCGAAAAATCGTAGGACTCGGGCGGGTAGCAGTGCAGAAAGACAAACGTGCTTTCACCCGTGCCGAGTTCACATCGTGCCGGTATGATTCGCAGATGCGCCGGATCGGAAGACACAAGGTCAATCTCCTCCAGAAACCGCGTATCGTTAGTGAACATGATCGTCAACTCGGAATAGGCGCTGCCCGCCGGTTCAGCGATGAGCAACGTATCTGATCCATCCAATTGCCGTGAGGCAAACGGCAAGCTCATCGCCTTCGTGTCGACTATCAGCCGGCCTCCGGAGAGATCGGCGAGGCTCGCGTCAAGTTCGATCGCGAGCAGTCTGTCTTGCGAAGGCGCACGAAGATTCGAATCAGTGTGGTACGGCCTCGGTGTATCGCTATATGCCGTTGTGAAGACAACTAACGGATCGAGTTTGCCGTCCGCGTTACTGATTGTGCCGTCCTGATCGGCATCGATGTAGCAGTATTCCAGCCGCTCTCCGGAATCGGTATCGACAACGCCAACACACTCACTGGCAAAACCGGCGAATTTGAAGAAGCCACCTTCGGGAACATAACGATACACCTTTTGCACCGGCGATTCCGAAAAGGCGACACTGACTAAAGGCAACAAAGTCGGTGTCGTCGTATCTCCAAAGTAGCGTGAAGCAAAATCTAAACCGCCACTCAAGAACCGCCCGCCCCAATCTCGTCCTCTGATGTTGGCTCCCCGAATTGTCACGGCATCAACACTTGACGCACGCATTTGCGGTGCCGCGACATTCTGTCGATAGATTTCGCGCACGCTGCGCGTGGTTGCCAGCAGCTTTCTTACGCTTTCCTTATTCGTTTCCCCCCGAGCCACAATCAAAGCCGCGACAACCTTGATGCTATCCCCCGCCGGCAACGATATCGGCGACGCGTTTATCACGAAGCGGTAATCCTCGGACAGCGTATTGATCCATCCGGTGCTGTCGACTGGATTGCCGCTAAAGGGGAATTTCGTCGGCAACATGGTTGACGAGTCAATGTACGGCTCTCCCATAAGTTGCAACCCTCTGACCAGATTGATGGTTTTGTAAAGACTGTCGAGTCTGGCTGACGGCGGATCGTTGCGTCTATAGAAGTAATAGAAGTTGGTCGAACTGGCGCGGTCATTCAGAAGACAAATTCCAACGGCGGGAGTCATGCCGCCATAGTATTGGTCGTGGCTCCCCTCGCTGTAACAGTAAGCCATTCCGGTCTCGACATCACTGCCGACACGGTCATCGCTGCTATAGCCAATATCCGGATCGCCATAGATTGTTACGATACAGGAATCGATCATTTCACTGGAACGGTTGGTGATAGTATACTCAAAGAAAACGACCTGCGTCATCATCGTATCATAGGTTTGGTAGGTGTTATCATAAGTGTAAGCATACAGTTTCACCTCGACTCCGAGAGGAAGAGTGCCGGCGATGTCAAAGCCGTGCGCGGCAGTGTCGGGATCGTTGAACAGCGTATAAAGTCACTGTGATCCCATGATAATGGGGTGCCCTACGGCATCGATCGGAGCGCCAAGAGTCGCAGGCCAGTTGCGGTAGGCATCATTAAGGGCGTAATTCTCTCCGCGAGTGATTTTATATATAGGGAACGCTGAAGCCGCTGGTGTGCGACGGTACGCCGGACCCGGAACAAACTCGCTCTCGGCGCCCGAAATCGTCACCCGCCATTGATCTCCTTTCTTCCCGGCCACCCAGATTCCCCCTCCCGACATCACCCACCTGTAAGTGTTCTTGGGATAGTACAACCCCGAGTATTCTCCGCGTGACGCCGACGAGTCAAATGCAAATGTACCGTTGTTCGACACAAACAGGTAGAGATTACCGTCGTCCAGCGTGGTAACCTCCCCACTGGCAAACGCACTGACACTTAACATCGTGGCTGCCAGAACGGCGACGGCAATTGATTCGAATGCGCGCTTCATGCAAATCAATATACGCTGGCGCCTTCTGGATGCAAAACGATGAATTGCCGGGTTCTATTTGTCTCTAGGTTCGCGAGAGGAGTCAGAGGTCCAAGTGTATTTTGGGGCTGAGGCCTCTACTTCAGCAGCACGGCCTTAACATAGTCCGCGCGCGTGTCTGTAGCCAGTCGCACGAAGTATATTCCTGAACCGACGCCCTGCGCGTAGTCATCAAGTCCATCCCACGCAATGCTATAGCCGCCGATCGACTGATAACCGGAGAATAGTGTTCTAACCGATTGGCCGATAATATTCAGCACTTCGAGTCTCACATCTGTGCCCTGCGCAAGCGAGTAGTAGATGATCGTGCTGCTATTGAAAGGATTCGGGAAGTTCTGATACAAATGGAATTCGTGGGGGAGTTCCCCCACCGGTTCCGGCTCGACCGGAGTCTGTCCCATGATTGTCACCTGACCGATCGCAACCGGAAGCGTCATGAGCAATCCCAAAGAATCGCGAAGCTGTGTCGAGCAACTGACGGGGTGAGTTCCGTCACCAGCCGATGCCACCGCATGCATGTTCAGAATCGCGATGTTGCCATCACCGCGCGGGATTTGTGAGGAAACTTTCACTGTGGCAATTGTCGTCTGTGTAAGCGCGAGCGCCTGTTGACTGACAACTTGGAACGTCATCAATCCGGCGAGACGCGAAGCGGCGCTGATTGAATCAAACTCAAAGTAGCTGTTGTCGAATTGGACTTGCAGATAAGCGCTATCGACTGGTAGCAGATTGTGTAGACACAGATCGAGTGTAAACGGCTGCCCGGCGACTACGCGAGTCGACGACAATGCGATCGTGTCGCGGGGAAGCACCTGCAAAGTCACCGGTACCGTGACGGGCGAATTTGATGCTTCCGGCGCTGACACAACGATTTGGCCACCGTATGTTCCGGCAACCATGCCGGCAGTATTCATGATGATATCGCTACTCTGCGATTCTGTGCCCGCTGCCGGTGATGCACTCAGCCATGCGGGCGAAGTCGCAATTGACCAATTCATCCCCGGCGCCGCGCAGGTGTTTACAGTCACCGTCTGCGTGTCGGCAGATGCCAGATCCTCGCGCGCAAGAAATTGCAACGATGGTGGCAAACCGCAGATTTTCGGCAGCCAAGCCACTATCTGCAGACGAACGAAGATCGAGTCTTTTAGGTTGGTGCTTCCCGGCGCATTGAAGTAGGCCCAGGCCGTATAGTTCCCATTCGGCAATCCACCGGTACTCACTGTTGCCAGCGTTTGATCGGCGCCACTGCCCGATGATGGATTGAATGACAGCCAAACTGCGTTCTCGGTCACACTCCACGACATGTCACCACCCCCTCCGTTCGCAATGGAGACGGTTCGCGCGCTGTCCTGTGGACCGGTGTCATAGCAGAGGAAACTCAGGCTATCCGGAGCCACCTGTATTATCGGTGGTGTATCGGTGACATGCGCGTGCGCGACGGCACAGTGCGGCGAGTTGTAGGCATTTGGATCGGTAATCGTGAGTTGGCTGTAATGATCACCGACCGCCAACATCGACGGCTGTGCGCCGACATTCACAACCGCATCACCCACTCCCGTCTCACTGCTCAGCGACACCCAAGTTGCATCCGCACTGATTGTCCAGTTGAGAGTGCCAACTCCGATGTTGTAAATGACAAGCTCCTGAGAAGTGATCGTCGTCGCATTGACCGCGAATGTCAGATGTACTGTGTCAGGGTCAGTCGCAATGATCGGCACATCGGCAAGATAGCTCAACTGCACTGTGAGATTCTGTGGAGAATTGACCGCCTGCGTCGACGTTACTGCGACATTCGCCGTGTACTGCCCCTGCGCCGGTAACGAGTCGGTGAGGATGATTATGTCGGTTGCTGATGGCGCGGTTCCCGATGTCATCGAAAACTTCAGCCACGATGGCATTCCTGACAGAGTCCAGTTGAGTGTGCCGGACCCCGTGTTGTTTATCTGTACAAACTTGTCATCAGGCGGCGGCGCTCCCAGGTGCGCCTCGATACTGATTGTCTGCGGAACGATTTGCATGACTGGCGCGGTAATATCCAACGCCACGACCGCCGTCCGCGATGAATCCTTTCCGGAAACATCCGCGATGGTGATTCGCCCGTTGTAACTGCCGTATGCCAAACCTGTCGTATTCACTGAGACGATTGCCGTTGATGGCGCGGTACCGGTCGCGGGGGTAACCTGTAACCAGCTTTGATTAGACGTCGCGCGCCAGTTAAGTATGCCATAGCCAAGATTACTGATAAGCAAGTTTTGTGTCGCCGGATTGCTACCACCGAATTCCGCTGTGAACTGGAAGCTCATCGGAGTAATCACCATCGCCGGCGAACCATATTCGCTGATTTTCGCATAGACATCGAAGCTGCCGTTGCGATCGTCTGTCCAAGTGTAATAGATATTGATTCCA
>JAPLUP010000027.1 GCA_026397575.1 Candidatus Zixiibacteriota bacterium | reverse complement strand
GCACCAAAGTCAAACTCGCGTTTATGACCGGTATTCACAATACCGTTGGCCAGGACATCGTCAATCACTGCACCGATGACATCCTCGTGCATGGCGCCCGACCCTTGTTCTTTCTTGACTACTATGCGACCGGCAAACTGGAGCCGGACACGGTCGCCGAAGTTGTTTCCGGTATGGTGCGTGCCTGCAAAGAAAACGGATGTGCGCTGATTGGCGGCGAAACCGCCGAAATGCCCGCACTCTACAAGTCCGGCGAATATGATCTGGCGGGATTTATCGTTGGAGTAGTTGATCAGAAGGAAATCATCGACGGCAAGAGGATCAAGCCTGACGATGTAGTGATCGGTATGGCCTCGACCGGTCTTCATACCAACGGATTCTCGCTTGCTCGCAAGCTATTCTTCGATGAGTTACAACTTGCACCGACAAAACATATTGACGATCTCGGCTGCACCGTTGCCGAGGCGCTTATGGCCGTCCATCGCAGTTACCTGAAGCCGGTGATGAAATTGAAAGAATCAGTCGCGATTCACGGACTGGCGCATATCACCGGCGGTGGCATTCCCGGCAACCTCGTGCGCATTTTGCCGAAGGGTTGTCACGCTATCATTGACAAGTCCACATGGCAAGTTCCGCCGCTGTTTCTCTTCATCCAGAAACACGGCAGCGTCGCCGACAGGGTAATGTTCGAGACCTTCAATATGGGGATCGGCATGATGGCCGTCGTCGAGCGCAAGCACGCCGACAAAGCGCTCGCGCTGCTTAAGAAGATGCGTCTCGATTCGTATATAGTTGGCGAAATCACAAAGGGCGAACGCAAGGTAGACTTGAAGTAGAAGCACACCATGATCTTGTTGATGATTCTTGATGGTTACGGCATCGATGCCGCTGGTCCGGGTAACGCTATCTCGTTGGCGAAAAAACCGAATCTGGACAAGCTTTTTAGCGCCTATCCACATACGCAGATTGGCGCTTCCGGTTTATCTGTAGGTCTTCCCGATGGTCAGATGGGCAATTCTGAAGTTGGCCACTTGAATATGGGCGCCGGCCGGGTCGTCTATCAGGAAATCACACGCATCGACAAAGCCATTGACGACGGCAGCTTTTTTGCCAACCCCGTTTTGAAAACGTCGCTGAGCAAAGCGGCCAAGTCAGGCAATGCCGTCCATCTCCTTGGTCTGGTCTCAAACGGTGGCGTGCATTCATCTCTCAAACACCTTGATGCGCTAATCGACATGGCCGAGAAAGAAGGTGTCCGGAAGCTGTTCCTGCATGCCTTTATGGATGGCCGCGATACGTCACCGACGTCCGGCGTCGGATTTATGCAGGAACGCGTCGCCAAATTCGCGCAAGTTGGTTTCGGAGCAGTTGCCACTGTGATGGGGCGCTATTGGGGAATGGATCGCGACAAGCGCTGGGATCGTGTCGAGAAGGCTTACAACGCGATCGTCAAGCGCGTTGGCGTGCAGGCCACTGACCCGGTGCAGGCAGTTCAGGACTCTTATGCCAGAAATGTGACGGACGAGTTTATCGAACCGGTCGTCATAAACACGCAGCCGTATAGCATGAGCGATGGCGATTTGTGCCTTTTCTTCAACTTCCGCTCTGACCGCGTGCGAGAGTTTGCTTCGATCTTATACAAGATGACCGAGTCAACCTTCCCGCATCCAGAGGGACCGGCTGTCGAGTTGGTTTCGCTGACGCAATATGACGAGAGATTTGGTTTTCCGATTGCCTTCCCATACCACAAGCACGAACGCATTTTGGTTGAACTACTGACAGAGAGGGGGAAGAAGTACCTCAAAATCGCTGAGACAGAGAAATATCCGCACGTTACCTATTTTTTCAACGGTGGCGAGGAAGTTCCATTCAAAGGCGAAGTGCGCGAGATGATTCATTCACCCAAGGTTGCCACTTACGATTTGCAGCCGGAAATGTCGGCGCCGGAGGTTGCCGCCAAATGCACTCAGCACATCCGCTCGCGGCAGTTTGACGTCGTCGTTCTCAATTTTGCCAATCCTGATATGGTCGGCCATACCGGAATAATTCCGGCGGCGGTCAAAGCTATCGAAGCCGTTGATGCCGGTGTCGGGCTGGTTATGTCGGCTGTCGAGGATGTCGGCGGGAGCGCGATCATTACTGCCGATCACGGCAACGCCGAGACCATGATTGACAAGAAGACCGGCAAACCATTTACTGCGCACACTACTAATCCCGTGCCGCTGCTTTTCTATGACAAATCGTTCAGACCGGGCTTGCGTTCCGGTGGCATCTTAGCCGATATTGCCCCTACGATGTTACAATTACTCGAAATGAAAGTACCACCTGAAATGACCGGCAGGTCGCTGTTCCTATAAAGGGGCAAGCGAACGTCTTCATGCGTTTTAGGCTTCCCCAACGCTGGCTCACACTCCTTGCCGCTGCTATTCTCTTCAGTCTGTCTTTTGAACCGTTGCCGTTTTGGTCTCTGGCATACCTTTTCGTGCCGGTCTTTATCGCCGCGACAAGCGGACTGACCTTCAAAGAGGGATTCCGAAGCGGGTATCTCTTTGGCATGGTGATCTCGTTTTTGTGCCTCTACTGGGTCGTCTATGTTACGATTACAGGAGTCATCCTTTTGATTTTCGTGCATGCGTTGTACTATGCCTTTGTTGGCGGTTTGCTATCGGCGTCCACTCGCAAGTATGGCATTTCGGGTTTGATTCTGTTTCCCTTCATCTGGGTAGCGATTGAATACATTCGCTCTCTCACGCAGCTTTCCTTTCCGTGGGTGAACCTGTCGTACACACAGGCCGCCAACTTGCCGATCGTGCAGCTTTCCGCA
>JAPLUP010000042.1 GCA_026397575.1 Candidatus Zixiibacteriota bacterium | reverse complement strand
GCACGCGATCTTGGCACCAGCCGCACAACACTTTACGACCTGCTCGAGAAGTATAAAATCATCAAGGACAGGTAAATAAACCTCCTCTCTTGGCCGATGATATAGAGAAGAGAGGAGTAACATGAAGAGCATTCTGCTCGTTGACGACGACAAGAATCTCAGCGAAACGCTGGCGGAGCTGATTGACCCAAAGGAGTATCGTGTCGATCTTCTTGCAGACGCTCCGGGCACGGTCGATTACATCAGGGCAAACGGCCCGGATGTCGTGCTGCTTGACGTCAACCTCCCGTCCGGTTCCGGACTTGAACTTCTCAAAGAAATCAAGGGCATCGAAGGAGCGCCGCCGGTGATCATCATTAGCGGCTACGTCTCCACTGACAATGCGATGGAAGCAATGAAGGAGGGGGCGTATGAGTACGTCACCAAACCATTCCAGATGGAACGGTTACTGGTGACGATTCACAAAGCGACGGAGGAGCTGCATGCGTCGACGCTCGCCAAACGACAAGTCAAACCGGAAATGCTTTGGCAAACTACACCGGACATTACATCGGAAGTTGTCGACACACACCGCGAAATCATCGGCGTGTCGGAGGAAATAGTCGAAATCGCCAAGATGATTGGGCGCGTTGCCAAGTCCGATGCGGCCGTGCTTATTTTCGGCGAATCCGGGACCGGCAAGGAACTGGTAGCGCGAGCTATCCATCGCAATTCAAACCGATCCGATAAAGTATTCCTCTCGGTCAATTGCGCAGCGCTCACGGAAACACTGCTTGAATCCGAGTTGTTCGGCCATGAAAAGGGCGCGTTTACCAATGCCTATTCGCGTAAGCTGGGTAAGTTCGAGCTGGCGAATAGTGGCACGATATTCCTTGATGAGATCGCTGATACTTCGATGACGACGCAAAGCAAGCTGCTGCGCATGCTGCAGGAACAGGAGTTTGAAAGGGTAGGGGGGGAGCAGACGCTCAAGGTCAACGTGCGCGTCATCGCCGCCACTAACAAGAGTCTGGTCTCTGCCATCAAGGAGGGCAAGTTTCGCATCGATCTGTTCTATCGCCTGAAAGTCGTCTCTATATATCTCCCGCCTTTGCGTGAACGGCGTGATGACATTCCACTGCTGGCAAACCACTTCCTCGACATCTATAACAAAGCTACAGGCAAACGCGTCGAGGGAATCACTTCCGAGGCGATGAAGTTCTTGGCGAAGTACTCCTTTCCGGGCAATGTGCGCGAACTGGAGAACACGATCCAGACGGCGGTAGTGATGAGCAAGAATCGCGTGCTCGAAGTTGACGATCTGCCGATCGCCAAAGATCGCCGCGAACTGGTCAAGATTGACTTCGACGAAATCAAGGACAACTACTACCAGATGTTTCGGCGCTTGCTGGAACCGATTTATGGCAAGATCTACCAGAATTCAAATGGCCAAATCTACGCGCATATTCAGGAAGCGTTCGAAAAGGCCGTGATCGGCCTGACATTACAACAACTCAACAACAATCAAGTCCGCGCCGCCGAATCGCTCGGTATCTCCCGCAACACTCTCCGCGACCGTATCGACAAGTACGGCATCAAATAGATCACACAATTTCTTCCATCTGGAAAAGCAGGTCGCAAGTCGTGGGGCGTG
>JAPLUP010000297.1 GCA_026397575.1 Candidatus Zixiibacteriota bacterium | reverse complement strand
AAGTTGTTCTTGTCGCAAAAAAGCTCGGCGATTCGCTTGATTACGTCGTCTTTCTGCAACTGACGCTCCACCAGATCAGGGATGCGATCCATCGCGTCAATGATCTGCCGTCCCTTTTCGAGTGACATGTTCCGTTGACGAGCCAGAAGCAGTGTGAAGAGCGCCAATACGGTGATTTGCGACGTAAACGCCTTGGTCGATGCTACTCCGATCTCCGGTCCCGCGTGGGTGTAGATACCTCCGTCCGACTCGCGGGCGATGGATGATCCAACCACATTGCAGATTCCAAGCACGGTGGCACCCTTCTGTTTCGCCTCACGCAATGCCGCCAGCGTGTCGGCGGTCTCACCCGACTGACTGATCACAAAGACCAACGTGCCTTGGTCGACGATAGGAGAACGATAACGGAACTCGGAAGCGTATTCAACTTCCACCGGTATCCGCGCCAAATCCTCGATCATGTATTCACCGATTAGCGCCGCATGCCATGACGTTCCGCAAGCCGAGATAATAATTCTCTTAACATGCAGCAATTCCTCCGCCTGCAATTTTAGACCATTGAGCCTTGCCGTACCGGCGTCATAATTGAGTCGCCCGCGAATGGCATTGCGGATTGTTGTTGGTTGCTCGTAGATTTCCTTCAACATGAAGTGCGAAAAACCGCCCTTTTCCAGCTGTTCCAGATCCCACTCGATATCCTGATACTTTGGCGACACCGGCAGATTGTCGATCGTGGAAATCTGAATTCCTTCGCGCGAAACGGTGACGACCTCGCCTTCTCCAAGGTAGACCACTCTCTTGGTATGTTCCAGCATGGCGGAGACATCTGAAGCGATCAGGTTCTCGCCTTCGCCGAGACCTACGATCAAAGGCGCGCCATGACGCGCCGCTACGATGATGTCCGGTTGCTCCAGTGACAACACCGCGATACCGTAAGTTCCTTCCACCTGTGACATCGCCAACTGTACCGCGCGCGTCAAATTGCCGTCGTAATATTCCTCAATGAGATGCGCGATTACTTCGGTGTCGGTTTCGGTCTCGAAGGCGTGTCCTTTGCGCTCCAGCAGTATGCGCAACGTGTTGAAGTTTTCGATGATGCCGTTGTGGACGACGGCAATCTTGCCCGAGCAGTCCAGATGCGGGTGAGCATTGATCTCGTTAGGCACACCGTGTGTCGCCCAGCGAGTGTGCGCAATGCCGGCAGTCGCGGCAAACGTTTTGCCTTCAAGCTGCTCTTCCAGCGCCTTGATCTTGCCCGCCGTTTTCTCGAACACAATATGACCGTCCTCGAGCAGCGCCAGTCCCGCAGAATCATAACCTCGATATTCCATTCGCTTCAGCCCGTTCATCAAAATCGGGCAAGCGGCACGTTCGCCGATATAGGCAACTATTCCACACATCTGTGCACTTCTCCTATCCTGAGAGAGACGTGTTATCCAAAGGCGTTTTCGTCGGAACCGCAGGTCTGTTCCGATGCTTGATTTTCTGTCCTCTATGTCCGAAGCACCTTGGCCAGTGCTTGATACATCTTATACACTGTTCATCGGCTGCCGTCGCCGTTTTCTGTTCGGAAGTTGAGTCGCCGCGCAGCTTATCCTGAGCGACACGACGTCGTTTCCGGTTCTCTGGCGCTTGCTACCAGTTTTCTGAAGATATCGGTTCCCGGTATCACCGCAAACCGTTTATTGCGGTCTTCTTGCACTCCTACTGTCCCATTCCCTGCAATGTCTTGCATCGCCGACACGCCATCCCCCTTGTATAACATACGCTTACGATCCCTCGCCTTTTTGGCACACAACTTGAATGATAGGGAAGTAGATCACGACCTTTTGAGGCGTGATGGAAGCAAAATCGTTTATTACGATACGGTAATAGACACTAACTTTCAGAAGCAGGTTAGTGTATATAAGGCGGCTCTGGAGACGGAGCCGCTTTTGCAGTGCATGTGTAAGCTTGCATACATTGCAGCGATGTAGGGTCCGGCGATCTTGTTTCTGGGATACATCCCATACTGCGAACATTCCCCCTCGCTTTTCCCAAGGTGTTGGGTCAAGTTAGATCATCCGGACATCATTGCCTTCTGGTAGTCAAATGTGATTGCGTTTTTTGTTCAAATCAATTAGAAAGCGGGCAGCCTCGATCCTGTTCGGCGACCTTGTGCCCGCATCTGTCATTCCTGCGAAAGCAGGAATCCAGTGGGCCGGGAGTGGGTGTGCTTGCTTGTACCTCACCCAAAGCGCAGCGTCGGGTGGGTTTCTACGCCATCAAGAAAAACCCCTTGACACAGTCCGCGAGAAAAGCATCCTTATGAAGGATATTGTCGTTGACAATCAACGGGAGGGAGTGATGAACGCTGGAATAGGAGGGATTCCGGCTAGCGGAACTATTGTCAACGAAATGGCGGAGGATATGGCAATATTTCAGGAAATCCTGCACTGGTCAAAATCTAGCTTGCTTCCTTGGCAGCAGGATGCCCTTCGTCGCATATGGATCCAACGCGAGCTAGAGGAAGCTGATGTCTCAGAGCTGCTCACTATGGCAAAATCGCACCGTGGTGCTTCCTATACTGGGCCTCAACCACCCGAGCCTATGCCTTTGGACGACAACCATATTGCGGCGAACGTAGTTTGTGAGAGTGCACCGTCTCTCAAGTCGATGCACAGTCTGCGGAACGTAAACGCGATTTCGTCGGAACAGAGACTTGAGTTTGGCGTGAGGGGACTAACTGCAATTTACGGCGAGAACGCCGCGGGCAAATCCAGCTACTGTCGTGTTCTCAAGAAGGCATGTCGAGCAAGGAGCAAAGGTAAAACGATCCTTCCCAACGTATTCGCGCCCCAGAGTGATTTGCTTCCGCCCCAAGCAATCTTCGAGCTCGTGGACCAGGCAGGCGTATCCAAAACTGTTACGTGGACAGATGGGAATCCGGCGCCACCGGCGATGTCAGCATTTGCCCTTTTTGACGCCGACTGTGTTCGCCTTTACGTGAATGATGCAGGGGAAGTACTATACATACCTTACGGGCTAGATTGTTTCAGCAAGCTCGCGGGATTGTGCACCGACATCCGAGAGGAGATTCAGCGAGAGATCAATAGCAGCGCCCCGACGCCCCCCATTATTGATGAAATCATTGGAGCGGGCAAGATTCTCGCTCAGATCACGCACCGGACTACTCCAGTTGAGATAAACACGCTTGCAGCGTTCTCCGAAGCTGATGAGGAGCGACTTACGCATCTCACAAGAATCTTCGCTGACTTGACAGCTAACGATCCTTTAGCAAGGGCCAGAGAACTAAGGAGGAAGCAGCAACGGGTTGACAACTTGAGATCTGAGCTCCTGGCTCGCGCACGAGCATTTTCAACCATGAGGGTATCGGAGTTGCGCGTTCTCTG
>JAPLUP010000040.1 GCA_026397575.1 Candidatus Zixiibacteriota bacterium | reverse complement strand
GCGAGAGATTTACAGGACGCAAGCGCTCAACGAAGGTAAGCCGGAAAAGATAGTCGATAAGATAGTGGATGGCAAAGTCGACAAGTACTACGCCGAAGTTTGTTTGATGGAACAGGCGTATGTCAAGGATCCGGACAAGACAATCAATGACCTGATCAACGAAACGATCGGTAAGATTGGCGAGAACATGTCTATTCGTCGCTTTGTCCGTTTCCGTCTCGGTGAATGAGATGTCAGACGTCCCAGCCTATAAACGGATTCTGCTAAAAATCTCGGGCGAACAACTAGCAGGGGATCGCGGTTTCGGCATTGATCCCTCCCAACTGGATTTTGTGGCTGCCGAGATCGAGGCCGTCAGGAAGATAGGCGTCGAGGTCGGCCTCGTGGTTGGTGGCGGCAACTTCCATCGCGGGGTAGCTGGTACCTCTCTGGGAATCGGCCGCGCGACCGGCGACTACATGGGCATGCTTGCTACTGTAATCAACGCGCTGGCGCTGCAGGCAGCTTTGGAAAAGCACGGCATGTACACCCGCGTGCTGAGTGCCATTCGCATCGAGGCTGTTGCCGAAGTTTACATCCGCCGGCGGGCGATGCGGCACATGGAAAAAGGTAGGGTGGTAATTATGGCGGCTGGCACGGGCAATCCGTATTTCACGACCGATACGGCGGCGGTGTTGCGTGGCATTGAGACGGAAGCGGACGCGGTTCTCAAAGCCACCAAAGTAGACGGGATCTACGAGTCAGACCCAATGGTCAATAAAACCGCAAGGCGATTCGAGACAATCACATATGACGAAGCATTGCAGAGAGACTTGAAGGTTATGGATAGCACGGCTTTTACTCTCTGTCGTGAGAACAAACTTCCGTTAATCGTTTTTAAGTTGACCGTTCCGGGAAATCTCTATAGAGTCGTTATGGGAGAACGGATAGGTACACTGGTGACCACCTAATCGGGAGAATTTTCCATGGTAAAACAGATTCTGACTGATGCTGAGAATAAGATGAAGAAGTCAATTGCGGCACTGAAGCATCATTATTCCACGGTGCGCTCCGGCAAGGCAAATGTGCAAATGCTCGATGATATCAAGGTCGACTACTATGGCACACCGACCCCTCTTAAGCAGGTTAGTTCTATATCAACACCTGAGGCACAACTGATTGTCGTCCAGCCGTGGGAAAAGCCGCTGATCGGCGAGATAGTCAAGGCTATTCAGAAGTCGAACCTCGGCCTGAATCCGCAGCCGGATGCGCAAGTAGTGCGGATTCCGGTGCCGGCTCTATCTGAGGAACGGCGCAAAGAGTTGGTGAAGGTCGTCAAGAAAATGGCGGAGGAGAACAAGATCGCTGTCCGCAATATCCGTCGCGACGGTATTGAGCACCTAAAGAAGGCGGAAAAAGACAAGGAAATTTCCGAGGATGAACTGGCTGATGGCGAGACCAAGATTCAAGACCTGACCAACAAGTATGTCGAAGAAACCGATAGCGTGGCCGAGGCCAAAGAAGCTGAGGTGATGGCGGTCTGAGCGAGAAGCTCAGTGCGGAAGTCTCGGCGCTGGCGGAGAAGATTTCTCCCGAGAAGTTGCCGGTTCATGTTGCCATCATTATGGATGGTAACGGGCGCTGGGCGGAGAAGCGGGGACTGGATCGCTCTGCCGGGCATCGCGCCGGTGTTGATGCCGTACGGTCTATCGTCGAAGTCTGCGGCCAGATCCACATCAAGTATCTCACCTTGTATACGTTCAGTCTCGAAAATTGGAAGCGCCCCAAATCCGAAATCGATTTCCTTTTCAAACTACTTAACGACACGGCGAGGTCGCAGCTCAGCGATCTGATCAGGAACAATGTCAGACTGATTGCCACCGGGCAGATCGAACAATTGCCGTTTGTTCGTCGGAAAGCACTGCTGCACGCGATTGCCCGAACCTCAAAGAACACCGGTCTGGTGCTTAATTTGGCGCTCAACTACTCCGGCAGAATGGAGATCCTCGAGGCGGTCAAACGGATTGCGCGGGAGTACAAAGCGAATCGGATTAAGCTGAGCGAACTGGATGAAGGAAGATTCGCGGAGTATCTTTTCACTCATCCATTGCCTGACCCTGACCTGCTGATCAGGACTTCCGGCGAATTCCGCCTATCGAATTTTCTCCTTTGGCAGACGTCTTATACGGAACTCTACGTTACGAACACATTTTGGCCTGATTTCGGCCAGAAGGAGTTTCTCGAAATTATCATAGAATATCAGAAGAGAGAACGGCGGTTCGGTAAGCTATGATTTCCCGCAATCTGGCTTTAAGACTGCTGGTTGCAGTGGTGTTCATCCCGTTGCTTCTGTATGTCTTTCATGTCGGCGGCATTGTCTTTCTGGTTCTCGTCGAGGCGCTGATTGTCCTATCGCTCTGGGAATTCTTTACTCTGACCGGCATCCGTCTGCACCTCTGGCAGAAGTTGCTGCTGATCCTGCTGGCCGCTTTCCCGACGATCTCGGTTCAGTATCTGCAGAGCCGTTTCCTTTTCGAGTCAGTCATAGTGCTCATCTTCTTGGTTTCGCTACCTCATGCATTTATGCGTCAGCTTGGCGATATTGGCCGATCAATGGCCTTGGCTGCTTTTGCGATGCTTTACCTGACGGTCGGTTTTACGAGTCTAATTCTGATTCTCAACGGCACCGTGGTAGATCCCAAACAGGCTGCCGGATGGGTAACGTTTCTGTTTGCTTCTATCTGGATTATC
>JAPLUP010000621.1 GCA_026397575.1 Candidatus Zixiibacteriota bacterium | reverse complement strand
AACCGGTTTTTGCCCAGATAGGATTTGAGCGGTCATGAAGACTGTCATAATGGCGGGTGGATTCGGAACACGCTTGCGCCCGCTTACCCAGACTTTGCCCAAACCGATGGTGCCGATAGCGAATCTGCCGATGCTCCATCACATCATCAATCTTCTTAAGAAGCATTCTTTTACGGATTGCATATCATTGCTGTATTTCCAGCCCGAGGAGATCAAGCAGTACTTCCGAGACGGCTCCGATTTCGGCATTTCGATGAAGTATTTGCTGGCCGAGGAAGACCTCGGCACCGCCGGCTCCGTGAAGAACGCCGAAGATTTCTGCCGCGACGAACGAGTCCTCGTGATTTCCGGTGATGTGTTGACCGATCTTGATTTGACTGCCGCCATTGCCTATCACGAAGAAAAGAGGGCCGCCGCCACGATGGTGCTGACGCGGCTGGAGAACCCCTTGGCTTTTGGAGTCGTCATCACTGATCAGGAGGGTCGCATCTCGCGCTTCCTGGAGAAACCGACCTGGGGCGAAGTTTTCTCGGACACGATCAATACGGGAATCTACATCCTTGAGCCGGAAGTCTTCAAACGGATTCCGAAAGGTGAGTTTTTCGATTTTTCGCAAAGCCTGTTCCCGAAGATGCTGGAGGATGGCGAAAAACTCTATGGATATATCGCGGACGGCTACTGGCGCGACATTGGCAATCTATCCGAGTACCGCAAAGCGCATACGGACGTTCTTAACGGCGAGGTTCAAATTGAAACAACACACAATCAGGTACGCCACGATCAGGCGACGATTTGGATTGCCAAGAACGTCCACGTCGAAACGTCAGCCAAATTTGTCGGGACGGTGATTCTTGGCGATGAGGTCATGATCGCTGCCGGCGCGACGATCACCAACTCGGTGATCGGTGATCGCTGTACGGTTGATACCCAGAGTTCAATCGTCAATAGCGTCATCTGGCACGACACCAACATTGGTAAGGATGTACAAATCTCGCAAGCGATTGTCTGCGACAATGTCATCATCGAGGATGACGTTGCAATCAATGAGGACGCGGTGATCTCGACGGGAGTCAAACTGCGCAAAGGCTCGACCGTGCGCCCCAACTGCAAAATCTGGCCCGGCAAAGAAATTGAAGCCGGCGCCACCGTGTCGTCGTCTCTGATCTGGGGTGAAAAATGGAACCGCGAGCTATTCACCGAGTCCAAAGTGTCAGGATTGGGAAATATTGAAGTCACGCCGGAATTTGCGGCCAAGCTGGGCGCCGCCTATGGAGCCACTCTCAATCGCGGTGACTCGGTTGTGGTCAGTCGTGACGTCACCGCTGCTTCACGTATTTTCTCCCGCTCGCTGATCTCCGGCCTGTTGTCCTGCGGCGTCAATGTTGTCGATTTGCGCACACTGCCGATTCCGGTAATGCGCTTCGAACTCAAGAGCGGCAAGCATGCGGGAGGCATCTACGTGCGTCACAGCCCCGCCGATTATCGCATGACGGACATGATCTTTTTGAGCCCCGACGGGATGGATTTGCCGACGCGCAAAGCCCGATCAATTGAGTTGCTCTTTGCCCGTGAGGATTTCCGTCGCGCGTCGATGGACAAGGTGGGGCAACTCGATTATCCGACACGCATCCTCGAATCGTACCGCGCCGATTTTCTCAAAGCTATCGACGTCGAGTCGATTGCCGAACATGAATTCAAACTGGTGATTGACATTTCGCACGGCGGCGCCTCGGAAATCTTTGGTGGCATCTTTGCCGCTCTTCATTGCGAAGTGATTTCGCTCAATGCCTATCCGGATCCGAGCGCACAGGCTGAAAGTCTTGACCACTCGCTGGGACAGTTGTCGTCGATCGTCAAGTCGGTACGCGCCGATCTCGGCATTCATCTCAGTCGCGGGGCCGAGAAAATCGTTGTTGTCGACCGCAACGGCGAGGTGATCTCCGACCAACTGCTGCTGCTGCTCGTCACTTCGCTTTTCCTGAGTACCTATCAGGCCAAGAAAATCGCCGTACCGGTGATGGCAAGTATGGGAATCGATCAGATCGCCGAGCAGTACGGCGTCGGCGTCCTGCGGGTGCGCAACGACCATTTGGCGATGATGCAAGCGTTCAAGTCTGAAGGTGTGGATTTTGTCGGCGGTACGCGCGGCGGTTTCATTTTCTCCAAGTTCCAGCTTGGCGCCGACGGCATGTTCGCCTCGGTAAAGTTGCTGGAGATGCTGGCCAAAAAACACACCGATCTGGCTACTCTGCGCAGGGAGTACGAGAAGTACTTCCGTATCCGTCATCAGGTGCCCTGTCCGTGGTCGAAGAAGGGGCAGGTGATGCGGCTGCTGATGTCGCATACCGAAGGGAAACGCCGACAGTTGGTTGATGGCGCTCGCTTTCAGGAAGACGCGAACTGGGTCTGGATTGCACCCGATCGCAACGAGGCCTATTTCACGGTGCTGGCCGAGTCCGAACGCAAGGATCAAGCGGAGCAGTTAGCAGACAATTACTGCGAACAAGTGCTTAGGTGGCAGGAGTAGGATAAGCATTCCTGCCTGTCTCTCATCGTTTCGCAGTTCTCAGCTACTGGGGCTTTTGTAGGTGAACAACAGCACGGCTGGGATCAGCAGCCATTCAAGTAGTCCCAGGCCACAGGCCGAGGCGAGAATAGCGCTCTTTGTGAAAATCACAATCAGAAACATGCCGCCCCAGCTTAACAATCCGACAGTCCACAAGGCGAAGAATCCCCGCACGTCTTGTGGATCGAAGTGCTGCTTGAGCAGCAGCCGGATAGTCAGAGTGTAAGCAAACAGCAGGATACCGACGATTCTGACAAAACTGACGGCCACCAGATAGGTTTCATCCTGCATGACCCGTTCTGGTCTGGCGCCCAGCGATACCAGCGCGTTGTTGACGATCATTGGCGCCACCATGAGGCAAAACACGCCGCAGGCCAGCGCATACCAGGCATTAAACTTGATCAACTTGATAATCACAGAATTACTCGCAAAGATAGCCCAAGAAAAAAGTCCCGCAAAATTGGCGGGACTTTCTCTTGAGTCGATATTCTATTTGAATCGCTTCGGCGATCGGGCTTCCCACTCGACCAGAATCGGAGAGGCGACGAAAATCGAAGAATAGGTACCGATAAGAATTCCGAACGCCAGCGCCAACGCGAAGTCGCGCACCACCGGTCCGCAGAGAAACAAAATCACCAACACGGAGACAAAGGTGGTTAGCGAAGTTATCAGCGTACGCGACAACACCTCGTTGATGGATGCGTTCACGGTTGCCACGAAGTCGCCCTTCTTACGGAAGAGCTTGAGGTTTTCGCGGATACGGTCAAACACTACTACCGTATCAGTTACCGAATAACCGGCCAATGTCAAGATTGCGGTTACCACCATGAGCGAAATCTCGCGCTGCATGATGAACATAAATCCCAGAACCGCAAACACATCGTGGAATGTGGCGGCGGTCGCCGCAACAGAGAAGCGGAAATCAAAGCGTACCCAGATGTAAATTAGAATGCCGAGCAGCGCGATGGCCACGGCCCAGCGCGCTTGCGCCTGCAGCTCTTTGCCGACCGTAGGGCCAATCTCGGTCACGGAATCAAGCTTGAACTTATTTCCCGGCATGGCGCGATCAAGAGCCGATATCAACTGCTGTGACATGGTTTGCTCATTCTGACCGCCGGCGCTGGCGGTTTTAACTCTGATAATAAACTGCGATGGCGCATTAGGGTCGCGCGTGATTACTTGCTGAATTGAAGCATCCGAGAAACCCTCGCGTCCAAGCACGTCGCGAATTTCACCGACATTGACGGTGTTGGCAAACGAGCCCTGGATCAGCGTACCACCGGAAAATTCGATGGACATGTTAGCCTGTCCGAATGTGATAAACGCGAGTGAAATCAGACCCAGCGTAGTCATGATACCCGAGAATACGAATGCATACATGCGTATACCGATGAAATCAATATTGGTCTTGCCGATTAAGTGCATCATTTTTTTCTTACTCCTTTCCGATCAGATACTCAGTGATGTGGCTTTGCGGCGATAACTGAAGATCGTTTTGCCGACGATCAGCGAGGTATACAACGAGATGATGATACCCGCGCCCAGCGTTACGGCAAAGCCCTTGATCGGACCGGTGCCAAAGTAGTACAGCACACCGGCGGCGATAAGAGTGGTTAAGTTACTATCAATAATCGTTACGGTCGCGCGATCATAGCCGGCCTCAATCGCCGCTCTGACCGTTTTGCCCGTCCGTAGTTCGTCGCGAATACGTTCAAAAATCAGCACGCTGGCGTCAACGGTGACACCCATCGTCAAAATGATACCGGCTATGCCGGGCAGGGTGAGTGTTGCGTTCAAACTTGCCATAATCGCAAGCAGGAAGAAGATATTTAAGACCAACACACCGTCCGCCAGCAGACCTGACATCCGATAGTAAAGGAACATAAAAGCTATGATCAAGATTAGCCCGACAACTATGCCGGTCTTGCCTGCGTCAATCGAGTCCTTACCAAGCGTCGGACCGACCACGTTGTTCTCCACGATCTTCACCGGCGCCGGAAGCGCACCGGCGCGTAGCACGGTGGCAAGGTCCTTGGCGTCATAGTAGGTTTGCTGACCCGTCAAATCAATCACTCCCTGATCGCGAATCTTGGATTTAATGTTCGGCGCCGACTCAACCTTGCCGTCGAGAAGAATCGCCAAAGGCTTGCCGATGTTTGGTCCAGTTACGCGACCGAAGATGTTTCCGCCTTCACGGTCAAACGTGAAGTCAACTCTCGGTTTGTGATATTGGTCGTAGTTCGGTCGGGCGTCAGTCAGATGTCTGCCGCTCAGTTCAACTTTGCTCTTAAGAAGGTAAAGCTCGCGCAGTTTCCTGCCGCTGACGAGTTCCGTGCCCCTGCTCCAGGCAATCTGATCTTCGGCGGGAATGGCGGCCTTGACGTCAGGGTGTTCGAGAATCGCCTTGACTTTCTCATAGTCCTGATCTTGCACCGCGTAATTGGTGCCGGTAAATTCAAGATACTGGGTAAGCGCGTTTGCGCCCTCTTCGTCTGCCACCGCGGCGGTAGTATCCTTGGTAGAATCAGCCTTGTTAGCAGCCGACTTGGAGGAATCACCGAACGGATTCTCGAAGGCATCTGTTGCACCCGGCTCCTTCGACTTAGGCGTTGTGCTCGTTGGGCTCAACTTCTCGGCGATTTTGTCCAATTTTTTAAAAAGCGCCTGCGTGTTTTCCGGGCTCTCAACCAGCTTGAACTCAAGCAACGCCGTCTGTCCGATCAGGTTACGTGCGCGTTCGGGATCCTGAAGCGCCGGCAGCTCTACTACGATTCGGTCATTGCCCTGCTTCTGAATCAATGGTTCCGATACGCCGAACTCATCAATACGGTTGCGGATGATCTCCAGAGCACGATCGACGGCGTCTTTGGCGGCGTTTTCGTCAAGTTGTGACTTGTCAACCTCCAACACCACATGCATACCGCCCTGTAAGTCAAGCCCCAGCTTGATCGCCCGCTTCTGCAGTTGGACGAATTCATCGGGATCAGCCTGTTTCAGCGCCGCTTTCTGGGCATCGTCCATCGTGAAAAATTGGACGGTAGGCCAAAAATACCAAGCCGCCGCGACGATCAGGACCAAGGTCAGTATTATCTTCCAGGTTTCGCCTTTCATAATAGCAAAATTCCTCCGTCAATGGTCAGTGAAAAGCACTGTTGCATACGCAACAATTAGTCGCTCAATATAACCGGAGTGGAGCGGGTGTCAAACACATTTTTGGTGAGCGCTTGTGCTGTCATAAGGGTCAGGCTTTTTCACTCCTGTTTGCCGTCTAACTACTGTGTGACAAGGTCTTGAGCGTGCGTGGCTGGCCGCCGTAGGAACAATGTAGCATAAAGGGAGTTCTCGAATCCGCGCGAGCGCCTCCGGTCGACAATCCATACAGCGTCTGAGCCTGCTCTCTCCTCCGCAGCTTCAACATCCCGTGCAGGGTGCCGGTCCGCCGCTGAAGATGTAGCTGATCAAATACACCGCATCAGAAATGTCAACGCCGCCATCGCAGTTCGCATCACCAGCAAGCAATGGCGATGGTGCCGGACCACCTGAGAAGATGTAGGCGATCAGGGACACAACGTCTGAGATGTCCACGGTAGCATCGCCGTTGGCGTCGCCACAGATGAACTCGCAGACATCAATAATACCGTTGTGATTAAGATCCTGGTTGGAAATGCTCAACTGGAGCGGTCCTGTCGCCGGTGCAGCGAGCCAACTCTCATAATCAAACCGAATGTGGGCAAGATTCTTGATCAGAGCGCCTTCCGCGAGACCGGGCTTGGGAGAAATCGAGTAGCTCACATACCCCTCGCCTTCAGGTGGAGTCACATTGGGGGGCAGCTCATAGCCATCGAATAACCAGATCATCTCGCCGGAGACCGGGTCGAAATCAAAAGTGAGAACATTGTCCTTGCTGGACGGACCGAGCTGCAGCGTTCCCCAATCGAGATTGGGATCAAGCGTATCCACAACCAGCACATAGAAGGCGTCGGCAGTGGCAGACGGCTTGTTCTCAAACTGGATCACGTAGTTGAGTCGCTCCGTTCCCCATATCGCCCGCTGCGAGCCGCAGCCGGGAGGCTGCACACTCTTATCATTCGGGTCGATTGCAGCCCTGACGATCTCACTGTCCGAGCACATATTATTCGCAACTATCACTTCTCCCGCAACCTGGCTCACTGAAGCAACCGTGAGTATGCCTGTGCCGACGTCTACCAACGAATCAACATACAGGTCGGCGCTGATCAGGTAGTCGTCGAAATTGTACTGAGTCGGATCCCAGGTAATCGATGGCAGATCCCAGGTAACCATTGCCGGGTACGGTTTGGGCTCCTTAGGAGGAGGAACGCTCCCGTCAAACGTAACCCCTGTTGGCAAGACGGACAGATTCAAAGTCAGTATCCCGCCGATCGCATCTGCTGATCCAACGTTTGTGACCACAATGTCAAGCTCTTTGTGGAATCCCCGTCTTACCCGGCCGGGTCCATAACAGGAAACCTGCAAGTCTGGCATGGCAACAGCATCGACGCGAACGCAATTAAGATAGATTTTCGTGTCTGAGGAACCGGGGTTTGAGGCGGTCAGTTGAACCGTGTAGACGCCCGGATTCCCATAAGTGTGCGTAGGCGACGGCAGCGTGGAGATATTGTCGCCGCCGGAGGAGGGATCGCCAAAGTCCCAGTACCAGTCCGTGGGCGAGCCGGTCGAAGCGTCAGTGAATTGAACCAACAGACCGGTAGGATTCATATCCAGCGATCCGTAGCGCGGTGAAGCCGTGAAGTCAGCCTTGACTGGGTTGACGTGAATATAGTCGGTGCGAACGACGATCCGAGTGCCGCCACCAGTAAGGGTTGCCACAAGCGTCACAGTATAGACCCCGGTAGAACTGTAGCTATGTATCGGATTTTGAACCGTCCCGTGCGTTGTCCCGTCGCCGAAATCCCAATCCCAACTGTCGACAGAAACCGTATTCATGCCGGTGAAAAAGACCGGCTCGTTGTAATCGACTCGACGGGGCCAACCGTAGAATGCGATGTCGAAGGAGTTGCGATAGACGATGTCAAAGCAAACAGGAGGAGCGTCGGGAATTTCCGTCGATGTATTTCCATTCCCCTGAAATGTAGGGGGATAATAACCAACGCCCACTCCTTGGTCGAATCTCCAACTACCGGCCGGCGGGAAAAAGATGTTGTCAATGCAGAAACCATCGATATACTCGCCCGGGCCCTCCGGCATAATCAGTATTAGGGTCCAGCACAGCGTGCTAACGGCATGAGCTGGAAGCGGCAGACCACCGTCACCAGGAGGGGTCGCCGCGCCACCGATCAGGAACATGTCCGGAAGTGACGTATACGTGAACTTGAGCACACCATCCATAGCGCCGACAGCATCGCCCCACTCTTGTATGTACTTTGGGCCGGCAGGCTTGTTACCGTACGGAGTCTTCCAGGAGAAGCCCGGAACCGCGCTGGTGAAACTGAAACCAAGGCTGATGCCAAAGAGGGGTCCATCAGCGTTTGTAATGAAAATCTGTAGAGTGTTCTCTTCACCGATATACACCTTGTTGTCGGCCCCGCCACCGTTAAATTGGACTGTGATGTCGCCTGTCTGAGCTAAGGAGACAGCCGCAAATGGCAAGACGAGGGCGAGGAAGAAAAGAAGTGTAAGTTTGAGTGCGGCGTTAACCCGCAAAGTTGGGCGTCGCTTAGCTCCCTCCGCCGTCTTGTCAGGGACCGAGTTACGCTGCGATTCAGCGCGAACTAAAGGGTCGAAACGTGCGATCGCTTTGTCGTGTGCGATGCGTTGATACATAAAACCTCCCCTAAAGAGTTGACCGAGATTTGCCACATAAGGGCTCAAAAAAAACTATTTGACATCTTTCTACATATTAATAGTCCAAAAATCTCCTCAAATTGACAAGGATTTTCTCGTTTCCCTGAGTTCGTGAGACCTAAGCCTTCCTGTCCGTCTGCGCAGGGGGTTTGAAGAGATTCGGCTTTCCCAGACGCCACGCCGACAGACCAATCACCTGACGATCGCAGAAAGAAACCGTTGCATTTTCGCTCCGAGCCAATAGATTACGCGCTTTGCCGGAGAGGTGTCCGAGTCTGGCTGATGGAGCACGCCTGGAAAGTGTGTAGGCCCCATAAAGGTCTCCAGGGTTCGAATCCCTGCCTCTCCGCATAATTTCTTTCTAACAAATTAACACCTTACATTGCATAAGGTTATTGACTTTTCCCTCGCCGCTATTGCATTTTTCTAACAGAAATTTAACGGAGGAATATGTGGCCAGTACTTCGTGACGAAAATTCGCATTAGAAAAAGGGCTAGTTTTCCGAGCCTGGTTTTCTAAGCACTTCAGCTAAACCAAGTAACGTGAAAGAATTCGTTGTGAGGGCAATACAAAAAGTCTCTGAAAACATGCAACTACAATTTTTGCAACCAAGTCGTAGTGTCGTGTCCCATAACTATCTTGCATAATTAGTCTGTTGAAAAATGAAGGGTTTTAGTTGGGAGGATGAGTTTAGGGGAAATGGAAAGACAGATGAGCTTGATGGAGACGTCGGTTGCAGAGTTGGTGAGTACCGAGCAGGAATAT
>JAPLUP010000615.1 GCA_026397575.1 Candidatus Zixiibacteriota bacterium | reverse complement strand
GGAAAGCTCGCTGTCCAGCGGGGCGCACGGCACGACGACAATGGGGGTGATGGTCGGTAAGGATGACGCTACCGGAGACACTGTCGGAGTAGCGTTTGGCGCCGACTGGATCAGCGCTCTGGTCGTGGACGTCCCTCACGCGAAGTGTCTGGAAGCATTCCAATGGGCGGCAGACCCCGACGGCAATCCGAACACCATCGCAGACGTGCCCGACGTTCTCAACAAGTCCTGGGGTTTTACACAGAGTAGCCTTGGCTGTCGCGACCTTTTCTGCACGCCAATCGATAATCTTGAAGCGCTTGGCACGGTAGTCGTCTTTGCTGGTGGCAATGAAGGTCCCAATCTAATGAGCCTTCGCAACCCTGCCAACCGGGCAAGCACGCCGTACAGCAATTTTGCAGTCGGTGCGGTTAGCCCGACGAATCCGGATTCTATCTGGTCAGCGTCAAGTCGCGGCCCGTCTGACTGCGACGGCGTTTCAATCAAACCGGAAGTAGTCGCACCCGGCTACAGAATCAGAACGACCTTCCCTGATATCAATACCCCTTATACGGTGGTGACCGGGACATCCTATGCAGCGCCTTACGTCTCCGGCGCCGTAGCCTTGTTGCGGCAGTACAATCCGAATGCCACTGTCGAGGAAATCAAGGCGGCATTGATGTTTTCGGCCATCGATAAGGGCACTCCCGGAGAAGACAACACATTCGGCTGGGGGTTGATCAACATACCGGCAGCAATGGCTCTGCTGCCGCCGAACAACGAGACAAACATATATATCCAGGCGGTCAGTCCGGATTCAGTCGCTTCCGGACAGCAAGCGGATATTGTTGTGACGTTGCGGAATTCTGGTGTCAGCGCGGTCAATGTCTCGGGCGAACTGGGTAACCCTGATGCCGGAGTTACGATTGTCACCGGCGCGGCCAGTTTCGGAGACCTCGCCACAAACGCCAGTTCCAGCAACAGCGCATCACCCTTCAGATTGCTGTTTGCTCCGGTGCTGCCGGAAGGAACCGTTCTCACTGTCAACTTGCACCTGCAAGGCAACAGCGGCGGCTATCAGAAGGACGTGCGGCTTCATTTTGTAGTCGACGCTTCCCTCATCAAATCCTCGTACACGCATATCGCTGACAGTTGCAGCTTCACGGTTAGCAACTACGGTACCTACGGTCTGGCGCCCGAATCAATATCTCCTCGCGGCGGTGTAGGGTTTGTCTATCCCTCCAACGGCAGCAACAACCTCTTTCAGTGCGGTTTGATGATCGGGGTTGACAGCAACCATGTCGCCGACGGCGTTGTGAATCTGACCGGCAATGTTGATATCGATTTTGTCGTCGCTCCCGGCGGCAATCTGATTTTGTCTACCGGAGGTGGGTTGGGAGATGTGGAAACCGCCTGTCGGTTCACAGACGAGAATGCGCAATCCCCTTTGGGCATAACCGTGAAGCAGCACTCCGCCAGCTACAGTAATTCGTCCATCGATTCGCGGTATGTCATTTTGCAGTACATTGTGACTAACAACTCGCCGACCAGCATCGGCAGTATGTATGTCGGGCTGTTTTGCGATTGGGATTTTCCATGGGGCAGTGGCAGTTCCGACCGCAGCGGCTTCGCCCGCGATCTGGGTCTTGGCTACATTTGGCAGAACGGCAGCACCAAATATCGTGGGACGACAGTGCTGAATTCCGAAGGTGTCCAGACCTTTTACGCGATCCAAAACCTCAACATCATTTACAACGTCTCCGGCAGTCTGGTTAGTGAAGCGGTGAAATACAACCTCCTGACTCACGGCCTAATTGACACGGCCGGTACGGGAGCTTACGACCAATCATACTGCGTTGCCACAGGGCCGTTCAATCTGGCGCCCGGGCAATCGGACACAGCCGCTTTTGCCATGATCGGCGGCACGGATCTGCCGTCATTGCGAAACTCTGCAGGTGCGGCGCATAATCGCTATGCCGCCGCGATCGGCTATGTTTGCGGCGACGCAGACGGAATCGCGCCGATTGATATCGCGGATGCGGTTTATCTCATCTCCTACATTTTTGGCGGCGGTGCAGCCCCCTCGCCCTTGCTGGCGGGGGATGCCGATTGCAGTCTGGACATTAATGTGGCAGACGCCGTCTATCTGATCGCCTATATTTTCTCGCGGGGTGCAGCTCCCTGTGCTGCTTGCCCGAAATGAGAATCACATCCATAGGCGAAACTTTTCGTGACGAAACTATTGACTTTTTCGCAATTTGTGACATACTTGTAAAGATTAGAATATGTTTACCCAGTCAACAGACGGGTTGTTTTTGCCACGTCGAAGAAGCGATCCGGTGTCTCGACTAAGGCTGTAACTTATTATTGATGATCTGATTGTGCAATCTGGAGGCTGCTGTCTCAAGAGCATCTAGACCGACTGTGTTCGGTTATAAAAATCACGATGAGGTAGTTGACATTTTGAATGTCGCGTAGTTCATTGGCTACGTCTTCGGAGACTATGTGTCCCGATTTGGTCGCTGTCTCCTGCCTTGAAATCCGAGAATCCCCCCTGTTAGCGTGTTTTTGCCCCCCAACACGCATCTGCCGGGAGTTGCCCCCAAGGTAACTCCCGGTATCTGTTTGTGGTAGACGGCATGATATCCCGGCGGCCGGATGGTCAGACAGAGAAGTACATGGCAAATTCCCCTGACAAAAAGTGGTCACAAATAAAGACGGGGCAACTTTCCAGTTGCCCCTGCAGATCAGATGCCAAGGTCTGGCACTCTTCTATTTCTTCTTTTGGTCGAGTTCTTTCAGTTCCTTGCGGGCTTTCTTGAGCCGTTTGTAGAGGTGATCTGTCTTCTTCTTGTCTGGCACCGGCTTTGCCTGTAAGTGCTCATACTCTTTTTCGAGGTGCTCGATTTCTTCCTGCAGCTCTTTTTTCTTATCCATCATCATGGTCTCCTTTTATTTTGCTTTTTCTATGTATACAATCGCCCGCGCAATCCTCGCGCAGACCTTGTCCCTGCCGATAGCTTCCAGTAGCCCAAACAGTGACGGTCCGGCTGTCAGTCCTGTCACTGCCAGTCGCGTCGGATGGATCAAGACTGCTGGCTTGACCTGCAACTCCTCGGCGTAAGTGCGAACAATCTCCTCAGCCTTGATTTCGGTCAAATCGCTCACCGCGGCAAACTTCTCGCCCAGCGCCGTCAGAAGTTTGACGGCTTCGGGAGTAAAGTGTTTCGCAGCACCTTTGGCGTCATATTCGAAGTTATCGGTAAAGAAGTAGCTGCTCATTTGCGCAAAATCGGTCACCAACTTGCAGCGTTCCTTCAATAGCCCGACAACCTTCATCAACCACTGCCAGCGCGTTTCGAGATAGTATTTGGTGGTCAACCCCTTGTCGATCAACATCGGCGCCACCAGCACGGCAATTTCGTGATTGGTCTTCTCGCGAATATACTCGCCGTTGAGCCAGAGCAACTTCTCGGGATTAAACACCGCGTTCGACGGGTTGATGCCTTCCAGCGTGAACACGTCGACCAATTCCTGTCGCAGCATTTTCTCGCGATCATCTTTTGGTGACCAACCGAGTAGCGTCAGGAAATTGAACAAGGCTTCGGGGAGGTATCCCTCATGCTGATAGTCAGTGATACCTTTCGCGCCTTTGCGCTTGGAAACCTTGTTACGATTGAGGTCGAGAATCATCGGCAGATGCGCGAAAGTCGGTATATCCCAGCGCAGAGCCTTGTAGATCTCAACCTGCAGGAATGTGTTGGTCATGTGATCGTTACCGCGGATGACGTGCGAGATTCCCATATCGTGGTCATCAATCACGACTGCGAAATTGTAGATGGCGTTGCCGTCGGATTTGAGAATGATGAAGTCATCAAGTTCGTGATAGTCCTTTTCCAGTTTGCCAAGCACGACGTCGTCAAACGTCGCCTTTCCTTCCAGAGGCAGCTTGAGCCGCACTACATACGACTTGTTCGCTTCAAGATTGGCGGTAATCTGCTTAGCGCTCAGATTGCGGCAATTTCGATCATAGTGATAATTCACTTTCGCCTGCTGCGCCGTCTGTCGTTTCTGCGTCAATTCCCCAGCAGTGCAGAAACAGCGATAGGCACAATCGCGCTCGATCAGTTCCAGTGCAAACGGCCGGTAGCTCTGCAGCCGCGACGACTGATAGACTACTTCGCCGTCCCAATCCATGCCGAGCCATCTTAGGCCGTCCAGGATGACATCCACATACTCTTTGCGCGACCGTTCGACATCGGTATCCTCGATGCGCAGGAGAAACTTGCCCCCCGTGCGCCGAGCATACAGCCAATTGAAAATCGCGGTGCGAGCGGTACCGACATGGAAATAGCCGGTCGGCGACGGCGCAATACGAACTCTTGTTTCCGAAAACGTCATATCGTGCTTTGCTGTTCTCCTCCCGACGGTGGCTGCGAGAAACCAGCCGAAGCGGACACCGGGACGATCTCGACAACCGGCTTGAACTCAAACTCCAGTCCGCCGGTTAGTTTCACTACCAAGTTGTACGCAATCACCGAAATCGCGACGATGATCGTGTAGACGACTCCCAGGAAGAAAGCGAAGAAAAACGGCAGAAAGATCGCCGCAATGCCGGCAAATGCTGAAAACATGCGTGGGGAATCCTCCCCCATCATGCCCATCGGCAGGCTGGCAAGCAGCAGCAGAAAAATGGCGTAGAATATGCCCATGATAAAGCCGAGTATCAGGTTGAGCATAAAGGATACTTTGACCGCGGCCCAGACCGAGATCTTCTTCAGTTCCAGTTTCATATTACCTCCTCGAAAACAGCATCATATCTGTTGTAATGATGACCGGCAAGCGCTTTTTGGGTGGGAAAAGGAGTGAACGCGGGTGAAGGGTTCAGCCGCTATTGCCCCGGCGCTTCAATCAGTGTCATTAGCGCCATGATGCTGACGCCGAGGATGATGCCGACAAACTGGCCGATTGAAGCCGACACCTTGACATCGTGCTGCAATTCAGGGATCAGATCGGAGCCGGCGATATACAAGAAGCCACCCGCCGTAATCGGCAGCAGAGCCTCGGAGTAACCCTGGATATGCGGGCCGATTACGAGGGACGCCACAGCGCCGATGACGGCGACTAATCCCGACAAGAAGTTGAAAAGCAGCGCACGCTTGGCGGTCAGGCCACCATGCACCAAGACACCGAAATCGCCGATCTCCTGCGGAATTTCGTGCAACACAATCGCCAGGCTGGTGGTAATACCAATGGGGATGCTGACGGAGAAGCTGGCGCCGACCAACACACCATCTATCAAGTTGTGCACACCATCGCTGACGAGGTTCATCGTGACAACCGGATGAATGTGCTGATGGCTCGGGATGTGGCAATGCCGCCAACGGAGGAATTTTTCAAGAACAAAGAATATCAGGAAGCCAATGATCACATAGAGTGACGACATTAGTCCAGAGTTGGCATCGCGGAATGTCTCGGGAAGTAGATGAATGAAGGCGTCACCAAACAACCCACCGACGGCGAAACTGACCAGGAACAGCGTGATCTTCTTGACCCAGTCGCCTCGTAGCGATAGGGTAAAGACGCCGACCAACGAGATGAAGCTGATAATCAGTACGCTTACGATGGTATAGATCCAGACATCCATGTCCTGAAGTCTCCCTGAAGTTTACGTCGAACCGCTGCTGTATAACACACGCCGCGATGACCGTCAAGGGGAAACTTACCGCCTCGGATCAGATCCGTTTGTGCACGCCAAGTCACAATTGAATCATCTCCGCAATCTTATACCGGGACTGTTGAAAAAGCCTAAACCCTGTCATTGCGAGGAGTGTGGAGAGGTGATACAGGGTGCGGAGCCCGATGAAGCAATCTCGATTTACGCTCTCCAGATGCAGGCGCGCAGATTGCTTCGTCGTCCCGCGATTGCGGGACTCCTCGCAGTGACAATTCCGAGGTTTTTCAACAGTGCCATACTGGTCACGGCGTGTGTCTAAACTCGATGAAATCGACCGTTGTTTTTCTTCCTCCGTCTATCATGGAATCTTGCACGGATTGCGCGCTTAGTAAGGGCGACACCGTGCGATAATCCTTTCTGATTTCTCTTGAATTCCGCCTAATATCTGTGTACATTGGCGACATTCTGAAGAACTCTTTGCCAAGCCGGAGTCGGCGACGCTTGAGACAGAATGCAGTTGATTAACATAATCGTGTGAGGTATAGCGACTATGAAGCCCTACAAAACTGAATCGGGAAAGACTCTGGTTACCCTCCTTCCCGGCGACGGCATCGGTGTGGAAGTGACGGCGGCCACCAAGAAGATTATCGAAGCTACCGGCGCAGCCATCGAATGGGAAGAACGCGAAGCGGGGGCGAGTGTTTTCAAGAAAGGTATTCCGTCGGGAGTAACTCCGGATACGATCGAATCGATCGGCAAGACCCGCATCGCCCTCAAAGGCCCATTGGAAACGCCGGTTGGTTATGGCGAAAAAAGCGCCAACGTTACTCTGCGGAAACTTTTCGAGACTTACGGCAATCTTCGTCCGGTGCGGGAAATCCCCGGCGTGCCCACGCCCTATAGCGGGCGCGGCATCGATCTGATTGTCGTAAGAGAAAACGTCGAAGACCTCTATGCTGGTATCGAGCACATGCAGACCCCGGGCGTGGCGCAATGCCTGAAACTGATCTCGCGCAAGGGCTGTGAGAAGATTGTTCGTCTCGCATTCGAGGTGGCTCGCGCGGAGGGACGCAAGAAAGTCCATTGTGCCACCAAAGCCAATATCATGAAACTAACCGAAGGCATGCTCAAACGCACGTTCGAGGAAGTCGCTCGCGAGTACGGCGACATTGAGGCAATCCATATCATCATCGACAATTGCGCGCACCAGCTCGTCAAAAAGCCGGAGCAGTTCGAGGTCATCTGCACCACCAACATGAACGGCGACATCATCAGCGACCTGACCTCCGCGCTGGTCGGCGGTCTTGGTTTCGCTCCCTCGGCGAACATCGGCAACGAAGTGGCGATCTTCGAAGCCGTGCACGGATCGGCGCCGAAGTACGCCGGCAAGAACGTCATCAATCCCACGGCCATGATTCTCTCCGGGGCCATGATGCTGCGGTACCTGACTCTCTTTAAGGAAGCGGCAATGATCGAGAACGCCGTTGTGGCCACTCTCGAAGAGGGTAAGACCATGCCGCGCGATGTCGTCGGCGACGCCAAAGCGGCGTCAACGACCGCCTACACCGACGCCATTATCGCCAACTTCGGCAAAGTTCCCAGCCGCGCGCAGGCGCGCGAATACAAACCGATTCGAATGCCGGAGATCGATAGACGCCCCGATTTCGTGAGACCGACGGCACGACGCGTTGTCGGTGTTGACGTTTTTATTGAATCCGCGCTTAGTCCGGATGAGATTGGTAAAGGGGTCACGGCGTTGATGGAAGGTACTCCACTGCTGCTCAAAATGGTTGCCAGCCGTGGAACCAAAGTCTATCCGGCGATGGGCGCGATTACCGATACGGTTGACCAATTCCGCTGTCGCCTGATGATGCGCGATACGGCTGGCGGTCTGAAGGATGATGTAATTATCAGTGTGCTGCAGAAAATCGGTGCGCATCACCGTTGGGCGCACATTGAGAAACTACAGGAGTTCGACGGCAATCCCGGCTTCACTAAAGCCCAGGGCGAAGATTAAACATTCGGGCGCTGATCCCAGTCCGCACCGATCCAATCATTCAAGGGCGAGATTTTCTCGCCCTTTGTTTTTTTCTCGAATGTCAGTCGCCGCTACCGGCTGCCGTCGCTTGCTAGCTGCTTTTTTTCCCGCTTAATCTGCCATAAGCGCCAGTATGTATAGACCACAGGAATGATTTCGAGAGTCAGGAACGTTGAACTGACTAGTCCACCGACCATCGGCGCGGCGATACGTTTCATCACATCAGCGCCGGTGCCGGTCGCCCAGAGCAGAGGTATTAAACCGATCGCCGCCGTGCCGACCGTCATTAGCTTCGGCCTCACTCGCATGACCGTCCCCTCCATGTGTGCCCAGATAATATCATTGAGATCACGTATCAATCCCGCCCGCTTGCGACGTTCGTAAGCGTGGTCAAGATAGAGCACCATGACAATTCCGGTCTGAGTCGCCAGACCTACAAGCGCTATGATGCCGACTAGAGTTGCGGTCGAGTAGTTGTAGCCGAGGAAGTACATCAACCAGATCGATCCGACCAGGGCAAAAGGCACTGAAGCCAACACAATTAGCGTTTCCGTAAGATTGCGGAAATTGAGATAGAGCAGGATGATTACGAGTATCAGCGTGATCGGAACGACAACTTTCATCCGGCGTACCATCGCTTCGAGCAGTTCGTATTGCCCCGTCCATTTGAGGTAGTATCCCGACGGCAGCGTCACTTCCTTGCCGGTGACCTGCTTGGCTTCGTTGACGTAGCCGCCAATATCGCGTTGATTTTGATCGATGTCGACATAGACATAGCCGACTAGCATGCCGTTTTCGTCACGAATCATTGGCGGACCGCTCGTGATTTTGATGTCGGCGATCTGCCCTAACGGCACCGACGCTCTTCCCTCCGGAAACGCGGTTGCCTGACCTTGCCCGCTGCCGGGCAAAGATGAACCCGCGGATGAACCACTTCCTGTAGTGCCGGTGGAACCGCCTGGCATCGATGAGCCGCTTGAAGTGCTTGACGCGCCACCCATTTTGTCCATTTGCGCATAAAGCCCCATGTCTTTGAGCACCTGATAATCAAGATCGGAATTCGTGCTCGCCAGAAGCGGCGATTCGTATGTTAGGGTCGACGCACCCATACTCGACATGCCGCCGCCTGACGATGTGCCGCCGTTGTTTGGCAACGGCACTTCGATCTGCTTAAGGCGTTCGACGTCCTGTCGCAATTCACGCGGATAGCGAACGTTGATCGTAAAACGGTTGCGTCCTTCGACGGTGACTTCAACTGGCATGCCGCCGATTGCGGCTTCGATCACATCCTGCACATCGCGCATGGTTAGTCCGTAACGAGCAATCGCACTGCGGTCGGGAATGATATCGACGAAATAACCCCCCGTGTTGCGGTCGGAGTAGACGCTGCGCGTGCCGGATATCTTCGATAACGATTGCTCCAACTGCCGACCGACCTTCTCGATTTCCCCAAGGTCGTTGCCGAAAATCTTGACCCCAATCGGTGTGCGGATACCGGTGGACAGCATGTCGATGCGTGTCTTGATCGGCATCGTCCAGGCATTTGTCCAACCCGGCATCTGCATCGCTTTGTCGAATTCGTCGATCAGTTCCTGCCAGGTGATCGTGCGTTCTTCCGGCCAGATCGGACGCAACGCCGATTTGAGAAATCCCGGCGCCCAACTTGAGTACCAGCGCGGTTGAGGTACCTTGCGCCACTCTTCCTTCGGCTTCAACTGCACCATCGTCTCTAGCATGGATAGAGGCGCCGGATCGGTGGAGGTCTCGGCGCGTCCGGCTTTG
>JAPLUP010000470.1 GCA_026397575.1 Candidatus Zixiibacteriota bacterium | reverse complement strand
ATGATCGGATTGGCGGATGCTAACGGCGGTGTTCTCGAAGCCATCGCGGAAGCCAAAACCAGGGGCGGAATTTCCGACAGCTATTATCAGGTTGTCGAATTGCCCGAACGCCGTCTCGGTTTTTTCGATCTCCCCGACATTCTTCTCTCCAGTGCGGCCCGATTCCTGGGGCTAACTAACGTCGCTCAAAGCGCCGCGCTGAAAACATTGGCAGCTGAGACCGGAATGGATTCGCCGCAGATGCGACTACCTTATGAACTCACAATCGAATAAACCATACGCTTTTTCAACCTAACAAAAGCGAACAAGAGATAGATGAATCAGTTGGTCACGGAGGTAAAATGAAAAAACTGATTGTTGTCCTATTGTTCCTGATGGCGTTGGCGACCTCTGCCTACGCCGCGATGGAATGGCCGGTCGACAAACATGTCTTCGGCAACGGCATGGTTCTGCTTACCATGGAGGATCATTCGACTCCTTCAGTGAGTCTGGAAATCTGGATGCATGTCGGTTCGAAAAACGAGCGTCCCGGCATCACCGGAATCTCGCATCTGTTTGAACACTTGATGTTCATGGGCACCGACAAGATGGGGCCGGAGGAATACTCAAAAATCATTCAGAAGAACGGCGGCATCTGCAACGCGTACACATCGTACGACATGACCGTCTTTCAGGAAGACTTCGGGAAAGATCAACTGGATCAAGTTCTGGATATGGAAAGCGACCGGCTGCAACACCTTAAGATCAACGAAAAGAACTTTCTGACCGAGCGGTCGGTGATTGTCGAAGAACGCGGGTTTCGGGTCGATAACAGCCAGTTTTCCGATGTCTTGGAGCAGCTCTATGCCAATGCCTGGATGGCACATCCCTACCAGTGGATGGTCACCGGCTGGCGCGCCGACATCCAAAACCTCACGTTGAGACAGAGTCAGGAGTACTTCAAGACCTACTATAACCCTGCTAATGCCGTAATGGTGATTGTGGGGGACGTCAAGACGCCGGAAGTCATCAAAATGGTCGACAAGTATTACGGCAAGATTCCTGGCAACCCCGATATTCCACGCCCGCTGTATAACGAACCCGAACAGCGTGGCGAGCGTCGGGTCGACTTCCACAAGATGTCACAACTGCCGATCTTTATTGCCGGTTATCATGTCCCCGGCGAGGGACATCCCGACCAGTATGCGCTTGACATAATGGGGCGCATCTTGTCTGGTGGTCAATCCAGCCGCATCTACAAACGACTCGTTTACGACGAGCAACTTGCACTGGCTGCCGGCGGCGAATATGGTCCGCGGGAGCAGGCTGGTTTGTTCTACGCTTACGCCTTCATGTCACCGGGTCGCACCACTGCCGAGGGGGAGAAGGCGGTCTATGAAGAGATCGACAAGATGAAAACCCAGAAGGTTACCGACGAGGAACTGCAGAAGGCGAAGAATCAGGTCGAAGCCGAGTTCTATATGGGCATTCAATCCAACGAGAGCAAGGCGGAGTTGTTGGGACGTTTCCAGACCTTCTTTGGCGACTACAAACTCCTGTTCCAGCAGGCGGACAAGTACGCTGCTGTTACGGCTGATGACATCGTGCGCGTCGCCAAGACCTATCTCGATCCGCGCAATCGCACGGTGATCACTGTGATTCAGGATACCAAGCCTGCCGGAACCATGGGGATGAAAGAGGAGTGATGAACGTGAGAAACAAAACAATTATCTTTGTTCTCGGATTACTCTGTGTCTTCGCATTTGCGACACAGACAGTTACCGCCGCCAAATTGGCTCTTCCCCCGATGACGGAAAAAACACTTCCCAACGGGCTGAAGATTATTGTGGCCGAAAACCACGAACAGCCGGTTGTATCCATGCGCCTGTTGATCAAGGTCGGTTCCAGTCTTGATCCGGCCGACAAAGCTGGTCTGGCGAACATGACCGCTGGTCTGCTGCGCAAGGGCACAGCCACCCGCGATGCCAACAAGATTTCGCAGGAAATCGACTTCATCGGTGGTTCGCTGGGCGCCGGCTCCGACCTCGACGCTTCCTATGCCACCAGCGAAGTGCTGACCAAGCACTTCGACAAGGGGCTTGATCTTCTTTCGGACATCGTGCTTAATCCCGCGTTCGCGCCTGCCGAAATCGAACGTCTGCGCAAGCAGACTATCGGCGCTCTTATGCAGTCGAAAGACGACCCAAATTCCATAGTGGACGAACAGTACAAGAAATACTTGTTCGGCGACCATCCCTACGGGAAGCCCGAAGCCGGAACAATCGAGTCGATTGGTTCTCTCACGCGCGACGACATTGTTAGCTTTTGGCAGGGGAACTATATACCCAACAACTCCGTGCTCTTTGTGGTTGGTGATGTAATACCGGAAAATGTCTTTCCCAAAATCGAAGCCAGTCTCGGCGCCTGGAAACAGGGTACCCCTCCCGACATAAAGTTCGCTGCCGCCAAGCCCGCCTCAGGCATCAAGGTTATCCTGATCAACAAGCCTGATGCCACGCAGTCGAGTGTCAAGATCGGCAACCTCGGGATCGACCGCTACAATCCCGATATTTTCAATTGCCGTGTCATGAACTACATCCTCGGCGGCGGTGGTTTTGTCTCCCGAATGATGACGGAGATTCGCCAAAAGCGCGGATTGACCTATGACATCAATAGTCAGTTTTCGTACAACCGTTTCCCCGGTGAATTTACGGTGACGACCTTCACCCGTAATGATTCCACAGCCAGAGCCATCTCCGGAATCCTGGAGGAGCTGAACAAGATTCGCCAAACCGACGTGGCTCCGCAGGAGTTGAAGGAGACGATTTCGTTTTTCGATGGCATGTTCCCACGTCAATTCGAAACTCTGAATCAGGTCGCCAATCAGTTATCCACTGTGGAACTATATAGTCTCGGCAAGGACTACCTCGCTGGCTATCTTGACAGAATCGCGAAGGTGACTGCGGTTGACGTACGCAGCGCTGCACAGAAGTACATCGACCCGAAGAATCTCTTGATCGTTGTGGTCAGCAAGGCGGACGATGTCCGCGAGATGCTCAAGCAATTCGGCCCGGTCACCGAGATCGAATTGTCTGACATATAGGCTCTCGACGATTCCACTCGGAGAGATACTCATCGAAGCAAGCGCCGTCAGGAAGGGATTCCTGACGGCGTTCGTATTCGCGGCTTGTCATTCCCGCGCAGGCGGGAACCCAGACCAAAAAGTTAGAGTTTCACTGCGAGAACTGTCGCCTCGACCCGTTCGAATAATTCGTCCAGTCCGGCTTGAATTTTGATTGTCTCAGCCAACGCAGTG
>JAPLUP010000020.1 GCA_026397575.1 Candidatus Zixiibacteriota bacterium | reverse complement strand
AATACTCCCCTGCAATGTCAGGTAATCAACCTTCTGCTCAACCGACAACTCACCCTGACTAATACTATTCATCCCGTTGCGCAGATCGCGCAACGCCGATGCAAACTTGCCGAATGATCGCTGCGAGAAGTCGGGATAGTGATCGTCATAAGAATGATTCCCCATCTCCGTGGCGTAAACGGGATCGAATTCGAACCACTTTTTCACATATTGTTCCGCTACCAACCCCAGTCTCTCTGCCGCCGAACTCGGTTTGGCTGTCAGACCGGCGGATAGGATCAGCAATAGCACGATTGTCAGTGTTGTCAAAATCCTTGTCATTATCTGTTACTCCACAAATTGATATTCCCCGGTTGAGCCGCTAATCAGCGTTGTCAGCCGACTATTCGTCTAACACCAGACTTACTACGGTCTCGACATGTGCCGTCTGTGGAAACATATCCACTGGCGACACACGCTCCACGCGATATCCTGCTTCGACAAACTGTGCAAGATCTCGCGCCAGCGTAGCCGGATTGCACGACACCGCAACGATCCGCTTCGCCCGCAGGCGGCAGATGCGTCGACAGGCCGTCTGCTCCAGACCGGAGCGCGGCGGATCGGCCACGATCGTATCAAACTGCCTTTCATTTTCATGCAACTCCACCAACAGACGACGTACATCGCCGGACACAAATTCGCAATTGGCGATTCTATTCAACGAAGCATTTTGCTTAGCCATCTCGATCGCTTCGGGATTGATCTCGATCCCAAGCACGGATGCCACGTCTTTCGCCAGATACAAACCAATTGTGCCGCATCCGCAGAAAAGGTCAAGCAGATGCTGCTCCGGTTTGACGTGTGCATGATCCCGAATCACATCGTAGAGAACCTGTGTCTGTCTGCTGTTGGTCTGAAAGAAAGAGAAAGGTGTGATCTGAAAAGCGAGGTGCCCGATTTTTTCGGCAAGATGCGGCTTACCATGAACCAGAATCACTTCGTCACCGATTGCGACATGCGCCTTGCGTCCGTTGATAGTGTGAAATAGCGACGTGAGACCATCTACTTGTTCGATGATTCCCGCAAGCAGTTCCTCGCGACCGGCGAACTCGCGGTTGAAAGTCACAAGGTTGAGCATGAAATCTCCCGTCAACTTGCCTTCCCGCACAACCAGAAAACGCAATTCACCTTCACCAGACTTGAAATTGTAGAACGGTATCCCCAGCTGCCGTGCAAGTGATCGCACCTTCGCCAGTGCCGCCACCGAAGCCGCTGACTGCAAATAGCACTCTTCCAACTCGAAAACGGCGTCGTATCTCCCGCGGACGTGCATGCCGGCCGTGGCAGTCTCAATCTCGTCGCAAAACGAGTACTCCATCTTATTGCGATAGTAGAATTCTTCTGCCGAGCCGAGCGGGACATCGATCTCGAGAACCTCAAGCTTGCCGATGCGCTCCAAGCCGTCCGAGACAAAGCGCGCCTTGTATTTAAGTTGTTCGCTATATGGCAGGTATTGCCAACTGCAGCCGCCGCAGATGTCAAAATGCCGGCAGCGCGGTGTAATACGCAACGGCGACGGCTTGAGCAGACGCGTAAGCCTCCCAAGTGCGAAATTGCGTTTGACCTCGGTAATCTCACATTCGATTTCATCGCCTGGCACGCCGCGATCAGCCATTACCACCATGCCGTCGTGTCGTCCAACCGACTTGCCGGTGTTGGCGAGATCGACGATTTCCAGTTCAATCACATCGTGACGTTTTAGTCGTTGAGCCATGTCGCGGAAAATAGTCAAATCAGCCGGTGTCACAACACATAAAAAAGGTGTCTTGTCTGCCGACATATTGTATAATCGATACGACACGCACCAGACGTTGAACAATCGGATACCGCAACTATGTCGTGTTGGCAAGCCATCTTGAAGGAGAGACAGCAAAGTGTATCTGCGTTGGACTTTACTCAGTATTCTCGTCGCACCGCTATTGTGTGGGGCTTCTCTTGCAGCCGATCCGGCAGCCAAGATCAATCCCGGACTGCGGATTCATCCCACTTCGGTGCTGCAGCCATTTGCAGGCACGGCGCAGTTCGTCGGCAAACCAGGATTTGCCAGACCCTGCTCTATAACCGTCAATGTAACCTGCATAAAGACAGTGCCCGCTTCCGAGCGAGTCCGTTTGGAAGCCGGTGATGCGTATGGCTTCGTCATCTCTCCCGATAGTGTGGTTTGGAATGCACCGATTGACTC
>JAPLUP010000091.1 GCA_026397575.1 Candidatus Zixiibacteriota bacterium | reverse complement strand
AAAGGCATCCTCATTGTCGTCAACAAATGGGATCTGGTCGAAAAGGATACTCACACGATCGATCAGTTTACGGCGACTTTTCATGATAAGGCCAGACTCATGTGCTATATCCCGCTTATCTTCGTTTCGGCGCTCTCCGGTCAGCGGGTCACCAAGGTTCTTGATCAGTTGATTGAGATCTGGCAGGAACGGCAAAAACGAATTCCAACCGCCGAATTGAATGATTTCCTCGAAGAGGTAGTCCGCGCGCGTCCGCCGGCAGCGCACCGCGGCGTGTTCATCAAATTCTACTACATGACCCAGACCGATGTAGCGCCTCCCACATTTGTCTTCTTTGTCAATTATCCGGAGCACCTTGCCAAATCCTACTTGCGCTACCTTGAAAATCGCCTGCGTGAACGCTTCGGCTTTGTCGGCAATGCGCTTCGCCTCAAATTCAATCAAAGAGTTCGCTCGAAGGAATAGCGTTCAGTCTTGGCGGAAGGTTGCTGGGAAGTAATCTCTTGCCTACAACTGCAACCCTCAGGCATCCGTATATGTAAACAATGTTGTTGTTGACGCCTGACAGCGCGGGCGGCTATCATTGTCACCTTTGCGATTAGGGAAGGAATATTCCGATGAAGAATTCAATTCTGACTCTGGCACTGGTTCTCGGCGTGGCTTCCAACTCACAGGCCGTGTTTCTTGGACAAATGCGTTCTGCGGAAACTTCCGGAATGGGAAGCCTGAATTTGATGGGAAGTGTCGGCATCTTTGAGGATGCCCGCCTTGTGATCGGCACTGTGCGCTATGGCATTGCCACACCTGTGGATGTTACCGGCAGTCTTGCGATCATGGATCATGATGCGTCCGACAACGTGGCCATAATGCTCGGCGGCGACCTGCAATGGCGCCTAACGCATGCCGACCTGGGCGCTCCGCTGGATATAGCGGTCGGCGCGATGGTGGAGTACTACTCGCTCGACGTTACCAGTCGCAACAATATCTCCAACGTCGGTCTCGGCTTCAATCTCGTGGGCAGTCGGCCGGTGAAGCTGGATAACGGCTTCAATTTCACACCTTACGGACGGCTCAATTTGCGAATCGATCGTAGCCAGTCGAAACTGACCAGCGAAACCGTCCCCGGCCACAGCACAAAAGGGCATGACTCCAAGTTCAACATCGGCGTCAATGTCGGATCTGTTTTTCCTCTTTCAGGCAAAGTGAATCTGGTCGGTGAAATTCAGATCGATGATCAACTGGGCTTTATCGCCGGTATCAATTTCTTTATGTGGTAACTATGAAAGTGAAGGGGTCAAACTGACGTGACTATTCTTGATGCGATTATTCTCGGTTTTGTGCAGGGAGCGTCGGAGTTTCTGCCGATTTCTTCCTCGGCCCATTTGGTGATCACGCAGGGCTTGCTGCACATCAACGAACCCAGCATCTTCCTGGAAGTTGCTCTGCATGTCGGCACACTTTTGTCGGTGCTAATCTATTTCCGTCGCGATATCATCGAACTGCTCAACGGCTTCTTCGCCTATGTCTTGACGCGCAAGAAGACACAGAACGAACGCGGCTTCCGCTTGAGTATCCATATTATCCTCGGTTCTATTCCGGCCGCTGTCGGTGGCATTCTGCTTAAGGACTGGTTCGAACAGCGATTTGACTCGGTTTCCTTCAGCGGCTACATGCTGCTGATTACCGCGGCCATCCTGCTGCTGACCTGGTTCGCACGCAATCGCAAGCACCCGGTGAACGCTGTCCGTGCCCTGATCATCGGCGTCGCGCAGTTCTGCGCCATTCTTCCCGGCATCTCGCGTTCCGGTTCAACCATCGCCGCCGGATTGTTCCTCGGCATCACACCCCGTGAGGCCGCACGTTTCTCGTTTCTACTTTCGTTGCCCGCGGTTTTCGGCGCAGCACTACTTAAGGCCGCAGAACTCGGAC
>JAPLUP010000078.1 GCA_026397575.1 Candidatus Zixiibacteriota bacterium | reverse complement strand
CTGACCACCTTTGGTATTGGCGGTCCGGCGGACTGGGCGGCGTTTTGCCGCAGCGCCGACGAAGTGGTGGAAGCAGTAGAGTTCTGCCGCCAGAATCGGCTGGAGTATTTTGTCATCGGTGGCGGCTCGAACATCCTCTCTTCGGATAAGGGTTTCCGCGGCATGATTATCGTTCTCCAGATCGAGATGCTGGAGATAAACGATGATTGCGTCACGGTCGGCGCTGGCTACTCCTTGCACAAGCTTGTGGAAGAGACAGTTGCCGCCGGTCTAGAGGGTCTCGAGGCGCTGGCGGGCATCGCCGGTACCGTCGGCGGCGCGATTGTCGGGAATGCGGGAGCGTATAGCGTCGCGATTTCCGACCGTCTGATCGATGTCAATCTCTACCATCCGTTAAAGGGTTTCTATACGGAGCGGAAGGAGAATCTCGGCTACAAGTACCGCCACAGCGATCTCAAGTGGTCCCAGAATATTGTGATTTCCGGGCGATTCCACTTGGCACACGGCGATGCCGCTCACCTGAAGGAGAAAATGAACACGATATTGGCCGAGCGCTGGCAGAAACACCCGAAAGACAACATTTCCGCCGGCTGTTTTTTCAAAAACGTCGAATCGGCGACGGTGCCACACGGCAAAATTGCCGCCGGATATCTGCTGGACCAAATAGGCGCCAAGCAGATGCAAATAGGTCATGCGGGGGTTTTTCCGGGTCACGCCAATATTCTGATCAACAAAGGTGGCGCGACCGCGTCTGAAGTTCGGAATCTGTCGATAAGACTTAAAGAGAAAGTAAAAGAGATTTATGACATCGATCTCACCGAAGAGGTTATTTTACTTGGGGACTTTAGTTAGAGGAGGATTCTATCGAAAACATATATAACGCATGATCTTAGAGCTTGTTAAACATACTTCGACTTTCCGACGCTGCCGCACGCTTGTGCAGATGGTATTGCTGTACATAGTTGCTGCATTAGTGACGGTACCGTTGGTCTCGGCCGCAACCGGTATCCGCATGGAGTTGCAGATGCCACAACCGGTGGTGGCTTCAATCAGCCCCGATAAACCCGAGATCGGCATTTCGAAATCCTTAGATTCCATCCCGCTTCTCAAAGCAGACGACATTCAGCGCAAGCTGACCTTCAGTTATGACGCCACGAGCCAGTTGTTGGTTTTCAACCAGGGTTACGGCAAGTTCCAGGATGTGACATTACCGGCGACTGCATCACCCGCTAGTTATCGCCAGTGGCTGCTGGACTGCCAGTCACGCCGTTTATGGCGGGACAGCTATTCCTCTCAGGCGAAGAAGACGAGTCAGGGTGTAGGCGGTAGTCTGCTGCAATTTCAGATTCCGTTTGAAGTGCCGCGGATAGCAAAGTCGATTATGGGGGAAGGTGGTGCAGGCCTGAAAGTGAACGGTTATCGAAAGATATCATTCTCCGGAAGCAGCCAGTGGAATGATCAGACTTCAATTGCAACCCAGAAACAGAGCAAATTCCCATCATTGAACATGGAGCAACAATCCAGTTTCACGATCAGCGGCAATATCGGTTCGAAGATTTTCGTGGACGTCAATCAGGACTCCAAACGTCAGCAGTCGTTGGCCAATAGGATCCAGTTGCGCTATAAGGGAGACGAAGATGACGTTGTCAAAACCGTGGAACTGGGTAACACGAACTTGTCCTTACCGGGGACCCGTTTCACAGGTTACTCGCGGCAGATTCAGGGGCTGTTCGGTGTCAAGACAACTGCAGAACTCGGCGGACTGAAGCTGACAGCAATCGCGTCCCAGGAAAAGTCGTCCAATCAGGGCGCCAGCTTCAAGGCCGGTACGGAATCTCAGACGCGCGTTATCCGCGATAATCAGTTTCTGGACATGACCTATTTCGATCTGGTGCGCCGTGACAGCATCTCCGAGAACGACTTGCATCCGGGAGACAGCATCACCGAACTTGATCTCTACTTCTCCGTAAACGATAATGACGGCAACTACACCAACGACAAGCATACATGCCGCCTTTTCGTTGATCCTTTCGACGCGACAAATTCACGGTACGACAACGAGAACGTTGCGGGTCAGTTCGTCTCATTCATCGCAAAGAGTTCAAATTATAGCAATTTCTATTTCCATCCCACCGAACACTATGTAATCATGTCTCAGCCGATGACCAGCCTGTCGATTGGCGCTTACATCAGATACCGACGCGTGGTGTTGACTGGCACTACCCCAGACACTACCTATAACGAGATCGGCAGCAAGCCACCAGACATCAATTCGACCTATACGCTGAAGCTTATCGCTAACGGAAATCCACAGCCAACGTACGTTACTTGGAACTACGTTTGGCGCAATGTATATAGTCTGGGCGGTAGGATTGACGATCCGGACAATCTGCAGGTCAAGATCTACAAAGGCGCCGCCACCAACACTACGGACCGCGACGCCTCCGATCCGGACAACCAGAAGGGGACGTCGTTTATCAACCTGCTGGGTCTCGACAACGACAACAACGGACAAATTGACAGCCGTAACGAACAAATAGTCGACCTCACCCGCGGGCACTTGCGCTTCCCGAGAAGTCGCGAGCCATTTGCTGATGATACGCTCTCTGACGCTGTGAGCATGCTATACCACACGCCTTCGACCTCAACCGACCGAGCAAAAGGGAGCAAATACTATCTACTCGTTAATTCGACTTCGCGCGAGAGCGAGTTCTACTTGGGTCACTCAGACATTGTCTTGGAATCCGAGACCGTGACTCTGAACGGCAAGCCGCTCAAAAAGGATGTTGATTACCGGATATACTACGATCTGGGCAGAATCTCGTTCCTCAATCAGGAAGCAATTAATCCTGGGGCTGATGTCAAAGTCGACTACGAGTACTCGCCCCTAATTGCGGCTGAGAAAAAAACCCTTTTGGGTGCCCGGGCGGAGTATCAGCTTGGGAGCAATCTGAAAATGGGTACTACCGTGCTGTACAAGTCGGAGAAGACAACCGACCGCAAACCGCGCCTCGGCGAGGAGCAGTCCAAATCCCTCAATCTCGACGCCGACATTTCGTACGCTTTCCAGAGCAATCTGCTCACGAAGATGGTTGATGCGCTTCCGTTTGTAGAGACCAACACCCCCTCACAGATTTCGGTCAACGGCGAAGTGGCGCGGTCGGTACCGAATTCCAATGCCAGCGGTGAAGCATACGTGGATGATTTCGAAGGGGCGCGCGAGCAGTTTTCTCTGGGTGTTACCCGCGAAGGGTGGCATTTTGCCTCGATACCGGAACAAAAAACGAAGCCGGGACGATTTATCTGGTACAACCCCTACGATCAAATTGCGGTCACGGATATATACGACAGGCAAGTCAAGGCGGGGGAAGACCACATTAATGTGTTGGTCATGCGCCTGAAGCCGGGTGGCAGCGATCGCAAGTCGTCTTGGGGTGGAGTGATGAAAGCCTTTAGCAAGGGTTCTTATGATCAGAGCAAGGTCCAATTCATTGAACTGC
>JAPLUP010000026.1 GCA_026397575.1 Candidatus Zixiibacteriota bacterium | reverse complement strand
GCGGTATACAACTCACTAACCAACCAACCGCAGCAGATCGATGCGCTTTCGCAGCGACTCAGCAAGCCGGTGGCCGAGGTGCTTTCTTCGCTTTTCAGTTTGGAAATGGCGGGATTAGTCCGACAACTACCGGGGAAACTTTTTTTGCGCGAATCGTAAAAGGGATTGAACTTGGCTTCTAAAACGGTTAAGATTGCTAATAAGTTAGGGTTACATGCGCGTCCTTCGGCCAAAGTGGTTCAGACGGCTGCCAAGTACAAGTCAGAAATCACGCTTGAGAAGAACGGGCTGGAGGTGAACGGGAAGTCGATAATGGGGGTTATGATGCTGGCGGCAGAAATGGGTTCCGATATCAAGATAACAGCCCGTGGCGATGATGAAGAGGAAGCGGTCAAAGCGCTTGCCGAAGTGATCGGGTCGAAATTTGAGTAGCATCAGTTGATTGTTGACTTGCGCTTTTAGGATCAAGAGATAGATGAAACCAGACATTAAGACGAAGGAACTCTCGCTTAAGGGACTCGTGTCATCGCCGGGCATTGCCATCGGCAAATGCTTTTCGCATCACGCGGACGGTTACACAATTAGCCGGATAGAGATTTCCAAAACGCAGGTGGAAGCGGAAATCGAGCGACTGAAGCACGCTCTGGAACTTGCCGTCAGTGATCTCGAGCAGATTCGTGGCGAGGCCGATCGCACTGTCGGTCCACAGTTGTCCAAGATTTTCGAGGCGCAGCTGCTCATTCTCGAAGATGCCGAGTTCTTCCGCCAAGTCGCTGATGACATAGCGCGGCAACACCTCAACGCCGAATATGTTTACAATCGCCATCTGCAACAGACGCTGAAGTCGTTGCGCAACTCGCACGACAGCTATCTGCGCGAGATGGCTAATGATATCAATGCTACTGCCACCAAGGTCTTCAGCCATCTGGTTGGCGGTCGTTCCAACAAGTTGGTTGACAACAAACGCCGCATCGCCTTGGCGGAGGATTTTTCTCCGGGCGAAGTTGTGCTGATGAACAAGTATCACATCCCCGGTTTCGCCACCCAACTGGGCGGGCCGACTTCGCACATGGTGCTGATTGCCAAGTCGCTCGCGATTCCGGGTGTCGTGGGTGTTGGTAATTTGCTTAGGAAGTGTCCCGACGATGCGACGGTAATCATCGACGGTGACAACGGATTGGTCCTCGTCAATCCCTCGGCCAAAACGCTTGGCCATTATCGGGAGGAACACAAACGCCATCGTGGAGTCACTTCACGGCTTTTGAAATCAATTGCGCGACTCCCTTCGACCACAACCAACGGTCGGGGGATTGCCGTCATGGTCAATCTGGAAATCCCCTCGGACCTTGATCAGACACTGGCCGCGTGCAAAATCGGTGTCGGGCTTTATCGCACCGAATTCTTCTACCTGAACACGATGGCCTTTCCGTCCGAGGAAGAACAAACCAGACAGTACCATGATATTGCGCGGACTTTTTTCCCCAATCAGGTTGTGATGCGGACGTTTGATCTTGGCTCCGACAAAATTGTCGGTGACCTGCGCAATACCGATGAAGCCAATCCGGCGCTCGGCTGGCGTGGCATCCGTATGGATTTGGATATACCGGATGTCTTCAAAGCGCAACTGCGCGCATTGCTTAAGGCATCGGAGTTTCGCAATGTCCGAATCATGTTGCCGATGGTCTCAACGATGTCGGAAGTCAGCCGCACAAAAAAGCTTATTCATGCGGCGATGGTTGAACTAAAGCGCGAAGGAGTGGCATTCGACGAAGACATCGAAATCGGCATCATGATCGAGGTCCCTTCGGCAGCGATCATGGCACACGAGTTAGCCAAGCACGTTGATTTTTTGTCGATCGGCACGAATGATTTGATCCAATACACGTTGGCGGTTGACCGCGGCAACAAGAAAGTGGCTTCGCTGTATCGCCAATTTCATCCGGCGGTCTTGCGGCTGATTAAGATGACGATCGAGGCCGGCGCTGCGAACGAAATCGATGTGTCAATGTGCGGTGAGATGGCGGGCAATCGACTAGCGCTGCCACTACTGGTTGGCATGGGACTGACCACGTTTTCGGTTGGTCCGATGCGCGTCCCCGAGGTTAAGAAGATTATCGCCAGTCTCAGTTATGAAGAATGCCGGCAGTTGGCCGAAAAGGTGATGACAATCCCGACAGCCGACCGGGTGGAAGCGGCGCTGCAGGAATGGTGCGCCACTCATGTTGGTCAGATAGGAATGGAGGACTAAATGGAACTAACGCCCCAGCAAATCAAGAAGCTTGACCCTGCAGACATGTACACGCGGATTTATGAGTTTCCCGAACAACTGCAAGAGGGTTACAATCTGCCGATTCGCGGAGACCTGTCGGCGATCAACATTGCCGAAATCAAAAACATCGTGATCATCGGCATGGGTGGTTCGGCGATCGGCGGCGACATCCTGCGCTCCTATCTTGCCGAAGAGGTCGCGATTCCGATTCTTATCAACCGCAATTATGGCCTGCCCCGCTTTGTCAATCAGCATACACTTCTCATCGCCGCGTCGTATTCCGGCAACACCGAGGAAACACTGGCCGCGTTCGAACAGGGTAAGCAGCGCGGATGTCAGATCATTATCGCCACCACCGGCGGCAAACTCGGTGCGTTGGCGGTCGAGAATAACTATCCGCATGTGATCCTGCCGGCTGGTCTGCAACCACGCGCAGCGCTCGGCTATTCCTTTGGGCCATTGCTGCAGATAATGGAAAAGCTGGGCTACGTGTCGGGACAGGGAGAAATTGTTGAGGCGACCTGCGCCCATTTGAGCGCGAGCCGCAAGAAGCTGGGAATGAACATCGCCGAGAAGCGCAATGCGGCGAGGCAACTGGCGACGAAGCTGAAGGACAAGATCGCGGTCGTTTATGCGGGGGCCGACTACTATGACACCGTCGCGATTCGGTTCAAGGGGCAAATTTGCGAAAACGCCAAGGCGCTTGCCTACGCCAATATCTGCCCGGAATTCAATCACAATGAACTTGTCGGTTTCGATTTTCCTCCGAAGTTGGTG
>JAPLUP010000515.1 GCA_026397575.1 Candidatus Zixiibacteriota bacterium | reverse complement strand
AGAGAAAACCTTGCAGGTGTGAGGAGTCTCCAAGAATTGTCATTCCCGCGAAAGCGGGAATCCAGTATTGACATTAACCTGGATCACTGCTTTCTCAGGGATGACGTATTAGGTGACTACTGCAGTAAAGAAGCGTTAGGGACACAACACTAAATAGGAAAGAGGTATGAAAGCTTTTAGGAACTTCGCGTTTATCTCGACCGTGACCTCCTATTTGTTGATTTTCACCGGTGGTCTGGTGCGAGTATCGGGCGCGGGACTGGGATGTCCCGATTGGACCAAGTGTTTTGGTCGGTGGTGGCAGCCGCTTAGCCTGAGTCAGCTCCCAACGGATGTAGATCCGAGTACGTTCAATTTCGCGCTGGCGTGGATTGAGTATCTCAACCGGCTGTTCGGCATGTTGCTCGGGCTGTTAGTCGTGGTGACGGCGATATTGGCGATCATCCACTATCGTCGGGTGCTGCGCATCCTGCTACCGACGCTTGTAGCGGCGCTGTTCGTGGCGTTCGCCGGCTGGCAAGGGGGCAAAGTAGTTACTTCGCATCTGGAGCCGTTGTTGGTCTCTTTTCATCTGATTGTTGCACTCGCGGTGGTCAAGCTGTTGACCTACGTCACCCCGCAGGCATCCTATCTGGACAAAGGAATGATGGCGCGCTCCGGTGGCAAGGACAAGACGCATGTCTGGATTGCCATCTTGTGGCTGGTCACGATCATACAGATTCTGCTGGGCACGCATGTGCGGGCATCGTTGGAAAAACTGGCGATAACATTTCCGCTCGACAATGATTTGGCTCTGATCGCGAAATCGGGAGGAGCAAAATACATTCATATGATCTTTGGCATCTTGACCGCGATCATGACGTTTCAAGTGGCGTATCAGGTGCTGCGCCTGGGTGGGCGCGCGTTGCCACTGATGCGAGTGGCAGTCTGGTCGGTAATGTCCCTGATGGTTGTGCAATTGCTGCTTGGCACCGGGTTGCTCGTGATCGGCATTCCACCGCTGCTGCAGGTGTTTCATCTCTGGGTTGCCGCTTTGCTGATCGGAACGATTCTATATCTCTACTCCGCGGTACGCGTGGAGGTGCAATCATCATGACAACGTCGGACAGTACTCCCAAAGGGATTTTCTGGACGGTCCCGGTAATTGCACTACTGGCAATCGCTGCCGCAGTGATCATCAACTGGGCCGAGACATCACGTGCACAGTTGCCTGTGTTGGGTGAAGTACCGCGCTTTTCGCTCACCCGAATTGCCGTGGCATCTGCCCGACGATGACGGGCAATATGAGCGAACTGTATCAACTTTATAAGTTTTCCGACAAAGTGCATTTTTTGTCGATCTCAGTCGATCCCGACCGTGATTCGCTTGAAGTGCTCCGGCGCTACGCCAACGATCATGGCGTAACCGACGACCGCTGGTTGTTTGCGCGCGGGGCTTTGGTTGATGTCGCATATTTAATGGAAAAGGGCTTTATGCTATCTGCGGAAGACCTCCCCGGCGGACACCCATCACAGTTCATTTTAGTCGACGACAAGGCGCAGATCCGCGGGTATTTCACCAATGAGGATCCGTCGGGATTGAACGCACTTAAGATACAGATTCGCGAACTGGCGAGAACGATGCCGTGAATGTGACCGTCCTGCCGACGCTCAAT
>JAPLUP010000358.1 GCA_026397575.1 Candidatus Zixiibacteriota bacterium | reverse complement strand
CCTAAGTCCTCCTCAAGTAATTTGTAGTGTCGTTTCCTCCTGAGAAGTTCCTCAACCATGGCAAGGTCAATGAACCGGACTTGGTGTGCGATCTCATGGAAAGTGCCTGCGGTAAGCTCATCGAATTTCGCTTTGTCACGGATTGCTGCAACCAAATAGATGTGGCTGTTCCATAAATCGTAAGCGTGTTTAAGTTTCGCCAGAGCATGATAGATGTCTCCGCCGACCTGCACTTCGAACGCGAGTGTGGGAACAGAGCGCTCAACTCTGCGCCACACAACATCGAGCCTCGTACTCTCAAGGGGGTACTCCTCCTGCGTCACAAATCCCTGAATCCGGCCGATTTCGAGCAAACTAGACTTTATGGCCGCGTGATCAGCCAAACCTGATGAAGTAGAAACCTCAACCGTTGGCCCTTCAGCTTTAGGAGGAATCACGCTCAAGGGACGCAGACCCAGCGCAACGCGCGAAATGTCCACTTCTTCAGAAGGATAGCATTGAAATACCATCCTGGTTATCATCTGCAAGTCATGAGAAGTGTAGCGACTGGATTTCCAGAGGGTAGGTGGTAGACAGTACTCGACATCGAACTCAAATCGTAGCGGCCAAAGCACTTCTTGCCTCTTCAACTCCTCCGGCCATAGCGGTATTGTCTGCTTGAACTTCCTCGCAACGCAGCCACATCCAACGATGCCGTGCACAGGTTTAGACACGTAGAATAGTAGGCCATCTCCTTCACGAAGCATGTTCCAGAGAGATCGAAGCTCTCGGAAGTCCTTTAGCCCCCAGATGTTGTTTGACTCAAAGGCCACATGCCAGTTCTTTTCAGAGCCGACTACAAGCCAGGACTGCTGCATCCATTATCCCTTCGTGACAATGTTAAAGACCCTCACACATTGAGTAAGATTTTCGTCTTCAGAACTACTTAAACATCTCCCTTGCCTTGACGATTACGATGTCTTCGGGCTTCAAGTTCAGGTCGAAGGCCTTGATCTGATCGTTGATCTCTTTCAGGGCGCCTTCCTGCGCGCCGGACGGAAGCTCCAGCTTTGTGTCGGCTCCCAGCAGCTCTTTCTTAGTGGCTTCGCCGTTTGAGACGACCGCCACGATCAGGACATGATCGGGGTGCAAATGGTCAAGCGCTACTGACTGCAGTTCGCTGTGCGGGACTTTGTTGAGGTTTTCCTGATATTTATCCACAAAGCCGGGGGTCTTGTACCACAGTTCATCCAGTCGCATTCCGAGTTGTTTATCGGGAGTCTCCATCAGAAAAGCGTACTGGTTGGCAACATAGGATTGCGCGCGGTCAAAGTCATCCTGTGAGACTGGCGCACTCGTAAGTTTGGTCATCTCCGACAGCATAAGTTTGATACATAACTTGCCGTTGGCTTCCTTGGGATAGGTCATCATGTGAAAGTACTCGTCGCTGCGCACGATGCCATTGTCGATCAACTTCGACCATCCCGCCGGACGAAAATGCTCGCAGTAAGCATAAGCGCCATAGGCCAGTCCGCGCTGCTCGCGCACGGTTTGATAGAGGCGACCAAACGCTTCGCGATTTTCGCCAAGGTAGGCGCTAAGGAGCCGCATCGGGAAATAGTCCGGATTGGTGCGGTTGTAGTCGACTACGTGCCCGACCCGCAGCTGCATTTGAGCGCGGTTTTCCTTTTCGACCAAGATCACGCGCCGCGTCTTTTCAACTTTCGGTTCTGCTGCCGAGCGAACCACCTGCCCCGACGGCATCTTGCCGAGATCGGCTTCAAAGCGTTCAAGCAGAGTATCTTCGACGGCGCCACCGATTCCGGCGAGGACATTGCCCTGGAGATAGTTGTCGCGATAGAAGCGGTAGGCGTCATCACGCGTAAAGCGTTTGACAGCCTCTTCGGTGCCCTCGACCAAGTGTCCATAGCGGTGCCCCTCAAACAGTTTGTTTTCAAACACTCCCAGGGCCAGTCGGCTGTCGTCCTCGCGAATGTTGTTTATCCGGTCAAGCTGCTCCGATTGCATTTTCTTAACCTGATCCTCGGCAAAGGTCGGGGCAGTGAGAACTTCGCGGAAAATCGAATAGAACTCTCCGACTTTCTCGGCCAGTGTTTTGCCGGTGATGACAACCACTTCCTTGTCGACGCTGATTCCGATTTGTGCGCCGATTTGGCTCAGTTTGTCTTCAAGCTGGTCGCGAGTGTAGGATGTCGTCCCCTTGTTCAGCAGATTGGCGGTGAAATATGCCAGTCCCGGTTTGGCGGTCGGGTCCATCGCCGAACCGGCGGAGATCATCACCCGGAAATAGACTACCGGCAATCCCGGCTTCTTAAGAACGACTACTCGCTCGGTTTTCGATTGTGCGCAAGAGACCAGCGGGAGCAGGAGAGCAATCGACACTGCCAGACAACCGCAATACTTTATGATCGACTTCATGATACTCACCTCAAATTCCGCTTTTGGGCACCAAAGTCACCACGGTGCGATTAAGATTGTCAAAGGTTTCGGTGGCGGCAGTGCGCAGTTTTTCGGCAGTGATTGAGCCATAGAGATCATAAATGCGCATCATATTTCTCCAGTCACCGGTAATCACATTGTAGTACCCGATCGAACCCGCCACGCGCGCGGGACGATCAAGTCCATACACCAGATCGGCGCGCAGATTGTTGCGCACGCGATCAAGTTCCTCCGGTGTCACCAGCTTGGTCCTGAGTTGTTCCAACTGCGTGTAGATCGAATCACGGACTTGTTCCAGAGTGACGCCTTTCTTCAAGCGCGCGGTGACCGTAAACAGGGATGGGTCTTTGCGCATATCCATTCCACCCCAGATAGCTTCGACCATAGAAAGATTGCTCCTGAGTTCACGAGTCAGCCGCCCCGATTCTGAGAACAAGAGTTCACCTATCATGTTGAGCGCAGCCACACTTTCAAGGTCAGTTCTCGCGGAAGGAGCGTGAAAACCGATTTGGATCATCGGCACGGTTTCGTCGTCCTTCCAAGTGAAGCCCTTGACCTTTTCTTCGCTCTGCCGTGGTTCCGGCGTGATAATCGGCGAATAGGGTTCCGCGCGCTGCCAGCTACCCCAGTATTTCTGCGCCCATTCCTTGGCGCGCGCGATATCGACATTGCCGCACATTACAAGGTAGCAATTGTTGGGCACATAGAAGTGTTCCTTGAATTGCCTGCCATCTTCGAAAGTCATCTTGGTCTCAAGGTCTTCCTCCCAACCGATCACAGGATGTTGGTAGGTGTGAGCCACAAAAGCGAGCCGATAGAGTTCAATGCCGAGGAAGTCACCGGGATCTTCCATGCCGCGACGGCGTTCTTCCTTGACGGGACCTAACTCAGTGCGGAACGTTTCGTTGGTGAAATTGAGATTCTTGAAACGATCAGACTCGAGATCAAGAACCTTTTCCAGAAAGCTTGCATGAGCATTCACGAAGTAACAAGTATAGTCGTCGTTCGTGTAGGCGTTGTTTTCCGCGCCTAGAGGCGCAATTTCATTGGAATAGTCGGGGTATTTTTCGGTACCGCGAAACATCATGTGCTCGAACACATGTGCCAGACCGGTAATACCGGGGCGGTCCTCGTCGCGGGAGCCGGCATTAACAAAGGTTTGCACGCTGACCGTCGGCGCAGTGGTGTCACGACAGATCAGCAAGGTCAGTCCGTTGTCCAGCGTGCTTTGATCGACATTGAACGCCAGTCTCCTGTGAAAGCAAGATAGTTGGCCTGAACAGAAGCTATAACTTGGAGAGCGAAGCGTCAAGACAAAACCCGACGTCAGTAATGAGGTTGTCACACAAGTTAGGTCGCAAGACATCAGAACGAGGACACGTTATTCCCCCTTATTAAAGGGGGATTTAGGGGGTTGTCTTTGCTCTTGGCAGATAGGCGATTACACCCCCCTTAGTCCCCCTTTGCTAAGGGGGAAACCAACTCAGTTCTCGTGCATACCACGAAATAAAACTTCCGGTATAACCTCTGACGACATGCCGCTGAACCACGGGAAGTACAGCCTGCAACTCTGGCGGGGAAGATCGATTGTTAAAAGTATGCTATGAGTGATAATCGGCAGTGTTAGCGATCGCGCAGGGGGTCGCCGGAGTCTGTCTGTGCGAGTTTTTGAATGGCCGAGTTGATGTTGGCCACCGACTCGTTGAGATCGCCAGTAAGTCGGGCGATTTCCCGCTGTGTCTCGGGATGATCGTGAATCAACGCGGCTACTTGCACCAGAAATTGCCGGTCATCCTCCCCCGGCAACGAGAGTGCGAAGTTATTGAGCAGATGAGCCGCAAATGACGCCGCGAAAATACCGATTCGGGGATCTTCGCTTTCGACAAAGAGACTAAAACGTGACGGGTCATCATCGCCGGCAGAGTCGCCGCCTCCGTCACTTGGCAAATCGATGCTTTCAGGCGGATATTTGGCTGCTGATAGCAGATCGTTGATGTTTTCGATTCGGTTCACGGCTAATTCGTCTCCTCAACTAAACCACGTGCTCGCGTCATCCTGCTAATGCTCTGCGCGATCCGCGTCACTATTGAGGATATCGGTCAGAGTCCTAAGCCCCTTGACTCCTATCGTGGCGCAATTTCTGAACTATCAGAACTATGACGGATTTGAGGGTGTACGGATCGACCCGCGCAGTAAATCACCTGTTGGGCAGACAGTTATCTGCAGCACCAATGTGAACAACCCTGTGCCACATCTGCACACAATTGTCAGAGGGTGATTGCTGATTGATCAGCGACGCACTATATTGTCGTCGATTCGTTTTTCCTTGGGAAGCAGCACGTGACTGATCTATTTTCGCCGGACTCCGGCAAATCTGCTCGCACCAACGCGCCTCTCGCTGATCGCATGCGGCCTGACAAACTCGAGGATTTCTGCGGACAAGACGAAATCATGGGGGAGGGCAAACCGCTGCGGCAGTTGCTCGAAAAAGGCAAAATCCATTCGGCGATATTCTGGGGACCCCCCGGATCGGGCAAGACAACGCTGGCCTATCTAATCTCGCGGCATCTCAAGATGAAGTTCATCTTCTTCTCGGCCGTAACATCGGGAATCAAAGAGATCAAGCAGGTGATGGTGGAGGCGGAGCGTGAAGAGGCGATTCACGGGCGGCAGACGATCTTGTTTATCGATGAAATTCACCGCTTCAACAAGAGCCAACAGGATGCGTTTCTGCCCT
>JAPLUP010000551.1 GCA_026397575.1 Candidatus Zixiibacteriota bacterium | reverse complement strand
CCGTGAAATCGACCCCTTCAACGTAAAGTCGATAGGCGTAGTACCAAACCGCAACAGCAGCCCCGGAACCGATCATTCCCGTAGCAATGCGCGCCAGTTTGCCGTCCACGTGATCAACGTGGTAGTCAGTGTTCTCGGTTTAGATCGTGCCGAGGGAACTGTCGGATGCCACCACGACGCTGTCAGGGATAACCTGCTGACTCGTCAATGCCACCGGCTGCGCCGCCAGAATCACGTTCTCGAATCGGGGTGTCCCGATCTCCTTGCCTTTAACCCTGACCGTCCCGGCTTTGAGATTGGCATGCAGCAGCGCGACCGGTGATGCTGCGAGCAATTGCACCGTCACATCAGCGAACGTGTCACGCACAGCACCTTCTTGTCGCAGATGTTGCCGCACGGTATCCGTGTTAGTAAATGCCATGTTCTCACCTCGCTTAGTGATTTAGATAGTTGATGTTTGCCAGCGGCGTGATCTGCGTCCCGACCGGCGCAGTGGTATAGGCTGCCGTGGCTGTGATTCTGATCCAGTAGGCATTGAGATTGGCGACGGTAGACTTCTGCCAGTTGGAAGGCGCACCGGCCGAATCATTCCAGAGACGCACTTTTTTGCTGAGTTGGTCTAAGTTGTAGCCCCCGGATTGCGGCGTAAACGCTATCCAGTTGCTGCCGTCGAAATAGGCCCAGGTCACCGCGCCCGATGTGTCGCCTGCTGTCGAGAGAATCATCTCGCACGCCGCGAATATCTCGTCAGATCCCAGATAGATGGCATCACCGACCGACTGGATCAGCTTGTTTGAAGTCGGATGATATACATCGGCGGCAGTGCTGTCACCGGCGGCGGTGCCCAGGTCTCGGAAGTCGGGAGATCCGTTGGCGTCATAGAGCAATACATACCTGAACCGCGACAATTCCGGACTAACACTGGTCGTTGCCGCAAAACCGACACCGCTTTTGCAGCGATACAATAGCTCGGTCTGACCGGTGCCGACCGACATGCCATAGAGCACGTATGGCGTTGCGCCGTTGAACACCAATAGCGGTGGCGTAGCGGGACTGGTTGCCAATTCATGGAGGCCGCTCCAACTGTCGGTGTCGTACTCCAGATACCATAGCTTGCCGGAAGCGTTGAATGCGACACCGACCAAAGCCCCTGCTTCCGACACGGCCACCGAGAAACCATCTGTCAATGACGATCCGGTGTAAAGCGTGATTTCGTTTTCCCAGTAGGTGCCACCTTCGGGAATGCGGCGATATGCCAGTTTGGTACCGGCATCAGTGTAGATGCAGTAGACATAGGGCTGCAAGTAGACCAGTTGGTGATAGCATCCGGACGAACCAGCCGTGATCGCTTCGCCGGCGTCAGTCGGACCACTCCCCCAGAGCGTACCCTCGGTGACCGACTGTTTGTAGCGCAAGGTGTAGTATCCGGAAGCGGAATCGTAGCAAGTCCAACAAACCCACAACTGGCCGAAAACGTCTTTAAGGATTGTCGGGAAGAAATTGTCTTTGCCATTGTAGATGGTCACTTCACTGCCGACCGTCCAGACACCCGCTGCGAATGTGAGTTTGCGAAACAGAAGATCGAGCGTTGTTTGCGCTGAGAAAACGATATAGACATTGCCGGCAGCGTCCATCACGGTAGAAACCGGATAATCGGCGGCATTTGTCGCGATTGTCTGCGGTACCGACCAGCTTGTGTATGGCGGATCGGCATAGCTGAACTTGATCGTTGACGGTGACGCGGCATATACGACTATCTGTCTGCCCGCGTAGGCGCCGGTCGTGACCGTAAACAACTTTCTCGTCGGCGAATTGCCGCAGCCATAAAACGCTGTGGAAGTATCAATCAGTTTCTGCATGCTTTCCTCTCTAGCGCAGGCTGTCTCGAGTTGTCGAGACAGCCCGCCATGAGCTTAGAAGGTGTCGTCGAGCACCAACGCTGCTTCTTTGATAAGCTTGGCGTAGGCGATTGATTCGGAGATGACCGCCTCCTCAAACTTCTGTTCGATGATCCGATCATATTCGACTATCAGCGGCTGGCTGATCACTTCCTCGACGGCGAATCGTGAATCCATGCCGACGATGAGGTCGGACGAAATCTCATCGCAGCGAACCAGCTTGGCGCCAAGCGGAGACACCAGCTCCCCGGTCGACTGAAACTTGAATCCGGCCAGCGGATCCTTAAACTCAGTCAGAGTGAGAATCTGTCGCATCTTGTTCTTGTGGCAGAGAATCGTGTTCATTTCAAACGGCGCAAACTCCGCCCAGAACTTGACCAGATCTTCATAGTCGAGCGTGCCGGAGACGTCCGTGTTAAGAATCGTCGCGGCGTTGCTATTGCCGTCGCCGTTCAAAATCACTTCCGCCAGCATGGCGACTTTGTCGGTCTGCATCCTGAAGCCGAGATACCACAGCAGCACTTTGAACTGCGCCAGTGTGCGATGTCTGAGCGTGCGATAGGAGACCTTCAGCGCGATACCATACTCCGGCACGGTAACAGTCTTTTGCTGTTCGTTAACCACGAATTGCGGGATTTCCGCGCCTTCGCCGATCGGCCGCAGTGAAAGCCGCGTATCACCCGAGTTAATACTCAGATACAGCGGCGAGTAGCGATTGGAACCGATCACCGTTTGTGCGGCGGTCAGTTGATTGTAGATCGGCCGCATTGCCATTCCCTTGCGCACCTCACGCATGACAAACTCCGGCATCAACGACGCCGCCGAGCGATAGAAGCTCTCTACCGTATCCGGTGTCCTGCCATTGACGCGGATGCCGTGCACCGCCAACTGGCGCTCGAATGCATCCAGCGGTGCACTCACCGGTGACGGATCATAATCATCCGATTCGAGCAACTCGGTCAGACTTTGCCCTCTGGACTGCGCCTCCAGATAGGTCTCGCGCGTGACATTGATCTTGCCGGCGCGACTCAGATCGACGCCAGTCAACCTGCCTTCTTTTCCAGCCAATTCGTTTCCTTTGCCTGACATCCCGATCTCACTTTCAAGCGAGGCGAAATTCCAGAACGTCTCCGGTATTTGTTTCAAGTTTTCTAATTCCATTCTTCCTCCGTTGGGCAACCTTGTGCGGCTGCCTGTTTGTGATCTTTGGTGTGGCACATGTGGACATGTGCTATTCACAGCATGCGCTACCCACTGAGCGACGGCGTTAATCCAGCAACAGTGTGCAATCGTTAGTCCCGTTGACCGACAGCACGATCCCACGCGCGATATTGCCACCGGCGGGATCGTAGCCGGTCAGAACTGGCGCCTGTTTGACCTTGCCACTGGCGGCGCCTGTTACCCGGTTGCCGGTAACCGGATAGGTGGCGCTGATTCCCAGTGTCATCACGCCAGCCACTTGCACCGTTGCCTTGCGCCTGCCATTGTCGGCGTCAGTCTGCGTCAATGCGACCAGCTTGCCGAGCAACAGCGCTCCGTCAGTCGTCGCTTTCACGCGGTTGCTTGATGCCAACTGCACCGCTTTGCCGATATCGCTGTCTTTGAGATCGTCTACACCGGCAGTCTGCGAGATTTCGAAGGTCAAGTAGACTGCGCCGGTTGCTTCGAGGTTTTGGTCACGTACTCCCATGATTTTCCTTTCGTTTTGTCGTTTTGTTCACGATGCCCTTCCCGAACAAGTCACTGCACCGCAGTGCGGCAGCAACTGGCGAAGGCATCCTCTCAGATTTTGAATTCGTCCGGCTTTTCTCCCCCGGCGGCCGCACCTGTCGGCTCTGTAAGCTTGCGGGAGAAGACTCGGTCGAATTCGGTTTCAATGTCATGTTTGATGCGCTGTAGGTCCGCGAGATCAGTCGTGTCGGCATTAATCAGTCGTTCAACCAATTCGCTTGAACCGCTGGTGAGCTTCGCCACCGCTCGCGACTTGCTGCAAAGTTCGTCCTTGAACAGCTGCAGCAACTGATCGGCGATGACGGCGCGCGCCTGTAGTGATTGCAGGGCGGCGCCGACGTTTTCCAATTCCGTAGCCAGTTGCGCAAAATCGATTTCTTCGATGCGCATTTGCCTGAGCTGCTCGGCGGTTTGCGCCAGTGATTCAAATAGCTTCGTGTAATCCATGATTCCTCCCATTAGGGTAGCATTTGCAGTTTTGCTTCAATGGTGAGTAGCTGCCGGTGCAAATCGTCGCGCACCTGCTGCAACTCGGTCTTAGTAACAACCCGCTCCGTGAGGATTGCCTCGATGTGAATCAGGCGGTTATCGATCATCGTCACGACCGCGACATCGGCCTTGGCAGCAATCTCCGTCTTGAGTCCATAGATCGTGGCATGGTAGGCGGTGACAATTCCCGCCACGGTCACAATCAGTCCCACTAAGAATCGTAGCAGCCCCTCTTTGCGGAAAAGCTCGCTTCTGCCATTGGTGTTGCTTGCCTCACTCATGTCATTCGCTCTTTCTGGTTTTGCCGAATAGCCAGGCCATCTTCGTCCCGAATCGGATCGGTTCGATAACGTAGTCCCCATGCAACGCTGCACCGGCCAATGACAGCAAAGTGCGTCCGGTCGACGTTTCGTGCAACGCGGCTATTTTCCCACAATCAACCAAGGCTACCTTGCCGTGAGGACGGTTTGTTGGATTGTGCAAATCGACCGGTTCGCAGGCGAGTCGGCGAGTGCCCGCAATCATCGTTGGGTTACCACCGCGCATAGCGGCGACTTTGACACCGAGGCGATGATGCAACTCCAACCAGTAGTCACCGTGACTGTCGACCAGAAGTCGGAAGGTCTGCGCAGTCCGGGAAGACAGCAACGCGGTCACGACGGAAGCGGAGTCGGTAGCGCTGTCGCCAAAACAAGTGTCGATGTATCGGAACCGATTGGCGTGATGTTCGTCCGGCATCGCCCAGACTATGTCGCCGGCGCTCAGACCGTTGGCTCCAATCAGGCGGAAGTGCGATCCGGCACTGGCGTCGTCGAAAATGATGCTGAAAACACTGCCGCCATCGGCCCGAGGTTCGACTTCAACTCTACCGCGCACCTGTTGCTTGTGGCGAATCTCAAAGACAGGGTTGTCTTGCTCGCTTGAGAGATCAATGATCCGCAGACCTTCACCGCTCCCCTTACGGTAAGCCTTCTCCTGCAAATCGACAAATCGGCAGCGGTAGTGCGGTATTGGCGCAATCGCATTCGTACGCGAAAATCTCTCTGTCAGAATCGCTTTGCGTTCGGCAAGCGGAGTATGCTGCAGATCGACACCATCCAGATGCAGCACGTCGATCAGACTCAAACGACAGCGCGGGAGTCCCCTTCCATCCTGTCTGCGTCTCAAAGTCTCCAGCGGCAAACGACTCGCGCCTTTGACGGGAAGCAATTGCGCCACCACCCGGAAATCGGTGGCATCGGTGCAATGGGGAAGTTCGTCGAGGATCGGGTGGTGATAAGTCGTACCGTCAGGCGCAGTTGCCATGAGCTTGTCGCCGTCGAATCTGATATCGAGCCAGATGCCGTGATACAACGGTTCAATCAGCACCTCAGCTAGCGGTGTTTTGATTTGCGCGAGATCGAAAGCAACTTCGGCATGCGAACGCCAGAAGGTATCGCCGCTGACGGATTCGTTGGCGTTGACGGCGAGCGTGCTGACACGTGTGCCGGGCACGGCGCCACGATAGACGAGTGACACCTCCAGCACTTTCTCAATCTGCTTGTAATAGTAGAACGCCCGCACATCCCGACCACCAAGCCGCACGACTTCGTTGGGTCGGTGCCGGCAGTGCCGCATGTCTTCGCGACAGATGTTGCACTCCGGCTTACCGTAAAGGAACCCGAGGGAACATTCCTTATAGATGCCGGCATCGATGCCGGCCTTAAGCGCGTCGGCATCGCGCTGATCGCGGTGCCAGTAGAAATATGCCTGCAACCACGGGACACCATTGCGATGGACAACTTCCCCCCTAAACACGCGCCCGATCGGCAGTTCCTGCTTCTGATGCCCCACCATTACCGGCGCATCGACGATAAGCTGTGACAACTGTGTCAACTCGGCAGCTTCGAAACAGCCACCTTGAAGGTTGATTTCATTGGATGCCGCATGCAGCAGACCGATATAGACGGTGTCAACCGTAACCGGCTGCGGTGGTTGCGCCACGCGGTTGATTTCATCGACAAGTTGCTGTTTTTCTTCCGCCGTCTCGCAGGCGGTGGTTATTGATAACGCGCCTATCAGTTTTTCCACGATTCCTCCAGTCGAGTGGTTTCCATGCTCTCACTAACTGGGGGACCTCGTGATTTATCTACAATGGCACTACAATTCTGAGGGAAATGATCGGGTTTGTGCGGGCGCGTTTGGTCATAGGTCCCAATGGGTTTGACGATTTGTGATTGACTTGCAGGGAGAATGCTCGCATATTGGTTACAAGGGCTATTGCAGAACTTGAGACGATAGTGAGATACGAAGCGGCGTGTTATCTGAAAGCAGAACCCGTCAATGGGTTTGTCTGGAAACTATATATAGAGAAGTTAGGCGCGGTTAGGAATTACCATGAAGGAGGAACAAGATGCTTCTTGTGTCGGCTAAGGTCGGTCCATTCAAGTCCATCAACAACCCTCAGACGGTGATGATTGACAAGGAAGTCACAGTCCTCGTTGGAAAAAACGAAGCTGGAAAGACAATTTTTCTTCAGGCCTTGCAAAAGTCCGATGATGCGCTGGAGTTCGCTCGATTCGACCCTGTCGACGACTATCCAAGAAAGGACCTCCCAGTATACTTGAAGGTGCATAAGACAAAACCTGCAGAGGTCACTGCGCTGACCTACTGTCTGGACGGTGAAGAAGTCACCGAGGTGAACGGAGCGCTACAAACCAAGCTAAAACCCGATTTCCAATTTTCGCTTACACACAAATACGACAACACAGGACACATCGGTATTAGCGTCGACGAGACACCAGTTCTTAAGTCGCTGCTCGCCGAATCAAGCTTAAGTACCGACGCCCAGACGGCACTCAAGAAGGCTACTTCTCTACGCGGCATTCCGAGCCTCCTAGAAGACATCAGTCTCACAGAAGAAGACAAGGCTTTTCTCGCAACTGTAAACGCGCGAATTGCAAAAACGAAATGGGATTCCGTCATTCAATGTGAGGTATGGGAGTGGCTCAAGCCGAGAGTTCCGAAGTTCCTCTACTTCAGCGACTATGACCTACTGCCAAGTAAGATGAACCTTGCAGACTTGGCCAGTCGCATAGAGCAGGCCAAGAGTGATGCAAAACACCTTGAGCCAAAGCACCTTGCAGTAAACGCCCTTCTGCGGATGGCAGACATCACGATCGCTGATTTTACGAAGCCTGGAGGCTACGAGCAGCTTAAAGCTAAGATCGAAGGGGTTTCAATCAATCTTACTGACCAAATCATGGAGTTTTGGAAGCAGAATGAGAATTTAGAGGTAGAAGTTGACATTAAGACCGACCCCGATGACGTAGCTCCATTTAACAATGGCGCGAATCTCTACCTTCGTATCAAGAACCGTCGTCATCGCGGCGTTAGCACGCCATTTCAGCAGCGGAGTCGTGGATTCATCTGGTTCTTCAGTTTCCTCGTCTGGTTCGACAGCGTACAGCACCAAATCGGTGCTACGCAAGACGCAAAACAACGAGACCTAATTCTTCTGCTCGATGAACCTGGACTGGCACTTCACGCACTAGCTCAGGCGGATTTCCTGCGTTATATTGACAATTTATCTAAGAAGCACCAGGTTCTCTACACGACCCACTCACCCTTCATGGTGCATTCTGATCGCTTGAACCAAGTTAGGGTGATTGAAGATCAGGACAAGGTTGGTACGGTCATTTCCGATAATATTAGCGGCTCGGATCCGGACACGATCTTTCCATTACAGGCGGCGCTTGGTTGGACCATTGCGCAGAATCTTTTCATTTCTGAACGCAATCTCTTGGTCGAGGGACCTTCTGAACTCATTTACTTTCAGGCCGCTTCCGCAATGCTTGAGGCCCTCGGGCGTACTGGTCTGCGTAATGACGTGACGATTGTTCCTGTAGGAGGTCTGGATAAGGTTGTCACCTTTGTCGCCCTCCTTGGTGCGAGCGGTCTGAAGCTTGCGGTGCTCCACGATTATCGCGGTGCACCTGAACAGAAGCTTATGGAACTCGTTAAGGAACGCATGATCTCACCCAAGGCAGTGTTGAATGCCTCACAGTTTCGCGACCTCGCCAACATCGGAAAGAGCGGAAAGTCCACTGACACAGAGGATCTCTTGCCTGAAAAACTGTACCTTCAGTACTTCAATAGTGCATTTGCCAAACAGCTTAACGGTGTGGATATCAACGAAAACGTTCTCCCCCCGGGTGACCGCATTATCGATCGTCTTGAAAGATACCTTGCAGATAAGCGGATTGAGATTCGGCCCAGCGGCGGCTTCAATCACTTCACCGTAGCTTCACAATTTGCAAGTAAGCCACCAGCCAAACTGGATAGTGGCACGCTGGACCGATTTGAAGCACTCTTTAAGGCCGTCAATTCACTCTTTTGATGTTGATCGAGAGACATGGTGCGCCTAACGTAGGTTTCTGGGGATGTTGGCGCCGGCACTTCGCGACGCAGTTAAACGGGAGCGTTAACTCTGCAAATATGGGACCAAAACAGATCACATGAAAACGATCACAACCTATCTGGCCATTGTGCTTATTGTGTGCGGAATCGGCGCAGCTATCTTTGGTTCGTTTGCCACGCAACAAGCAGCAGATTCCAGCCAACAAGCTATGTGGTGGAATGGGAAGCTTCACATGCGCCGAGTGGCCATTTTAGAACCAGAAGAGAGTACGTATTCTTCTCAGCCTACACAGGTGGACATCGCTGAAGCGGAACAGCAAGTAAATGAGTTCCTTTCAAAATCAGCTTACTTCTCTGCATTAGGATCGCAATTTCTCGGACTATCTGGAATAATGATAAGTGTTGGCGCTGTGTTGATTTCTATCACGGGCCTGCCAAGCCTAAAGAAAGCTCCGTAAGCCAAATCACCGAAATTCCCCGCCTGCCCAAGGCAGCTATTGTGCAGGCAATTGCGTAATCGCAATGCAAATCCAAGCTGTTCGAAGCGCATCCCCTTTCTAAGTGTTTTACTGACAATACTTTACACTACGACTATCCGAACACGAAGTAGGCACAGCAATTGCTCTTATGCATTGCAAGGAAAGGAGAATGCTTTTGGAACGAATTCTTGCTATCGCCAAATTGACCGCCATTGCGATGGCGATTGTGGTTGCCATTCTCTGTCTTGGTTACAGCAATGCGTACGGCCTCTCAGCGCCGCAGATGCAATTGACTAAGCCGGGTGAGCAATCACTGATGTCACAAAGTCTCGCCGACGCGGTTGCGAGCAGTCAGTTCGACATCAATGTTGAAGTCGGCAGCGATTTCAACGATGACGACGGCACACTGGGTGACGACAACGAGCGCACGACGGTACCCGAACCGATGACTCTCATTCTGCTCGGTTTTGGATTGGCTGGAATCAAACGGCTCAAGCGGCTCAGTTAGATTTCACTTAGGCGGAAACCGGGGCTAACCACCGAGTGAACAATCAACTTCGCCTGCCACAGAGCCAGCGCCAATGCCATCGCGGCATCGGCGGTTGTGTTTTCTGTCCAGTTTAGTTCACGCAACTCTTCGGTCAAACACCAGTAATCGCCGCCATCCGTCACTATCTCTACTAACGGCACGCCGATATTGCCACTCTCGAACTGCGCCTGCAAATTGGTGAGCAGTTCCGCCTTGGATTTTGCCGAAAAAATAAATCCGACGGCTTTGATATCCTTCAGCTCTCCCAACACGACATCGCCAAGACCGGTCGAATCGATGACTGTCTCGCCGCCATATTCACGCTGCCTCCGGCGAATAGCTTCGAGAACATCGGGCCAATCGCGATTGTGAAATCTCTCCAGCTTCACGACTTGATATGGGCGGGAAGTAACATCGAGCGTAATACCGACGGTATGGGTTTTCTTGCGCGCCAGGTCCCAGCCATGAATGTAACGATGATGCTGCATCTTCTCGGAGAAGCCGGTTGACGCCGCGAGCGCCTGCTGGATGTGTTCTTCTTTCAGTATTTCGTTGCCCGAGTCGACGAACATGCCATAGATGTTTTGTTGCACCCGCGGCGGCGACAGCGATTCGATTTTCGCGGCCAAATACTCCTGACTGAGAAAAGGATTATCTGTTGATCTACCAGATTGCACATAGGCGTTGTCGCGATTGGATAACAATTCGAGATACTCACGATAGAACCAATTTCGCCCGCGCGGAGTTGAGACAAGATCGAGTGTCCCTTTGCGATCCGCGAGACGCATGGTCAGCACTTCATTAACGACATAGTCGGGGTGCAACTCGAAAGCAACTTCATCGAAGTTGATATAGTCATAGTCATTGCCGAGAATGTATTCCCCCCGATTCTGCGAAGTGCGCGCCGTGATCTCCGAACCGTTGCCGAATTCCATTTTAGGATACGGCGTAAAGACCACCTTATCGACAAGCAATTCAATCAGTGACTTGCCTTTGATTAGACTCAGGCAGTTATGGAAAATGATGTTCGCCTGGTCCTGAGTGATCGAGATGTTGAGTAAGCGATATCTGGACACATTGTCGAATCGGCAGTCGCGGGTGCGAAAGATGGCGCGATGCAAGATCTTGACAGCCTGTGCCGTCGATTTGCCCCAGCGATTGCCGGTCACGAGCAGGTTCTGGCTCTTGGTGGAATGGGTGAGCCATTCTGCCTGCCCGGGATGCGGTTCCAATTCCAGGAACTCGCGGCAGAACAGCACCGGATCGGTGACTGCTTTTCGCCAGCAATTGTCTTTGCCTACGCGCACGTTATGGTACCTTTCGGTAGTGGCTTGGTCGCTGGCGTCTTCACATCCTCGCCAGATCGCGCAATGCTTCGTCGCGAGTGATCAGCTTGTTGTCCAACTTGGTAATGATATTGTCGAGCATCACTTTCTCGGCCTGCGCATGATCGGAGAGGAAGATGCCGATGCGGTTATCAAAACGAGTGCGCACCTGGACGTTGATACCCAGAAGCGCCAGTTCGACATTGGCGAGCCAGTCCAACAGTGATGCGGCGGCATGCTGAACGGTGGCGACCTGGCGTTGCACCAACTCGTATTTGAATTCCGCCCAATTGTGAGTCGTGCCGTAGGCATAACCGAGCATAAACGGAGCGAGATTGGTACCCGCGCAGATGTCCTCGATCATCGCTTTGTGATTCAGGTACCAGGCGCTCGAGGCCGAAGTTTTTGCTGATGGTCCGATGTATTCGATCTTGACATCATTCCAGGTGACCGGATTTTTGTCGGGGCCGAAATCGCGCATCATTTCGACCGTGTCATCAAAGTATGAATTCGTGCGCGCGAAATAGTCCTCTTCGCTTTCATCGGCGCGTCGTTCCGGCGGCGCCAGTTGGACATGAATGCGGTGGTAGCCGGAACTGCGCATCGAGCGATGCATGTCGCTGATTAACGTCTGCTCGACCCGCGCGACAAACGGTATCGACTGCAGTATGGAGCGACCGGTGACCGACGCCGGTTGGCTGCTAAGCCCATAGTAAAAGAGCGTCTGTTCGTTAAGCAGCGTCTTACGCTCGTCGGCAAGTTGGTAGAGGCGGTATCCATCACCCTCGCGCTCGACCGAGATCGACAGCATGTCGGCAAGTTGAAAACGTTCAATACGGCTGCGCGAAGGGGTCAGTTGCAGTTCGCCGCAGACGGCGCCGTCGGTGAAGAGTGAGTCGAAAAACTGTAGCAGCAATTCGCGGATGCCGCCACGTTTCATCAGACCATTTTGGAAAATGCGAGAGTCGAGGTTGTCCAGAGCTTGATGAACGGCTTTTTCTTCCCCCGGGGATACCGATCCGACGATTTCGAAATCATAGTCGGCGGCGCAAAGTCGTACCCAGGTCCAGATCACGGCATTAAGCACCGGGACGTTGTCGCGCAAGAAGCGGTAGAGCTGCCGACGGGCGCGATCGGTTTCATAGGAATCGACTGCCTGACGCGGCTCGATATCGAGCCAGGTGGCACGCAGGCGAGGTTTGGACTTAAGTCCAGACGTGATAGCGGTTTTGGCGCTTTTTTTTAGGTTTGCGTTGAGACGATTGCGGGTTTGCAACTGTTGCCAGAGATCTTTGATCATGATTCAATACTCCTTCTGACAACTGGTGCCGGCAAGCATTTTGGTGTGCGGCACTACAAAAAATGCAAAATAGGACTTGCGCGCTTGGTAGGAGTTGATTATATATAGGGTAGAAACCCGAGTGTTGTAGTTGGTTTAGACACAAGCCAAAAGCATTCAAGATCTCCAACTTGTGTTCCCCGCAAAAACCAATACGCAACACTCGCTTTTTTTGTGCCCTATGGCGCATTTTCTGCGATTCCCTAAGCTGATGTCAAACAAGCTATTAATGGTTCTTCTCAGGTTTTGATACTGACATCTACAGCGCAATATCTGCTTCGCGAACACTATTTCTGTGAAGCCAATTATCAATAGCTTATCCGACAACCAGTTAGCGGAAGGCAAAAAGAGGCGGTGCGGGCACGCGATTTGTTATGAGTGGGAACAGAAATGGGTTGAACAAAACCGTGTCAAGGATTTTAGTAGTGTCAAACGACAGCCTATTTCTAACGAAGCGTTTTGCATTACCGATTGGTGGGGAGACGTTACAGCGTCTCCTCACTGAAACTAAAGGACCGTCAACCGATCGAATGCGAGGATCGGGAAGTTTCGTTGGAGTCTAAAGAATCTGACATCGTAGTGTTGCTTCTTTGTGAGATCAACCGCTAGGGCGAACGCAGACCGCCCTAGCGGGAGATGAGTGGAGATAATAGGAAACTTGAGTTTTTGGGAGACTCAAAGTAACAAAGCCCACAGTTTAGCGTTTACCTACCTATAAGACCTTGAGTTACCGGGTTAGTAGTAACGCCAAGTTGCTCAAGCAAAGCCGGACCGAGCCCTCGGATCCGGCTTTGTTTTATTCATTTACACCCCTCACACGGCGCTGCACCACCGCTGAAGATGTAACTTATCAAATACACTACATCAGAGATGTCAACCGTGCTATCGCAGTTCGCGTCACCAGCTGATAGCGGCACAGGTGCCGCACCGCCTGAGAAGATATAAGCGATTAGATACACAGCATCCGAGATATCGACTATGCGGTCACCGGACGCGTCGCCGCACTGATACAAGACTTTGAAAGATCGCGAATCAACTGACGCCGTTGACTCATTCCAATCGTCGTGTGCGTAGACTTTCCAATAATAGCGTGCGGTGTCGGTTACTGCCTTGCTCTGCCAGAGTCTACCGTTGAATGTGTAGGTGGTTGCTGTGCCTACCTCAACAGCAACGGAGTCTGAGAAATTGGCCTGTCGTGCGACCACAACGCGGTAGGAGACGATATGCCCCGGATTTGGGTCGGTGGCAGAAGTCCACTCAAGGTCACAGGGGAATCCAGTAAACGTCGTGTCGGCGGTAGTTAGAAGAGCCGCTGCAGTCGGAGGAAGGTTCTCGAATGTCGGGACGACAATCGGTGTCACTGGGACCTGTGAGATCAGTAAGCTGTCTGCAATAATGATTGGATCCTGGTAATACGTGTAGTTGGCTACTACGGAAAATATCGCATTTGGATCTGCACCGGGCCGTGGAGTGACATTTACCAAGACGTCCCCCAGAAGGCTGTCAAGCGGCACTATTACAACTTGCTCGGAGTCACCATCCATATCCATGTCAAAATCCATGAAGTCGGAGCCGGGAATCTCATTGGTCGTCTTCGACACGACCCGTCCAAGTGGATCCATGACGGCGATTTCTACAGGCGAAAACGTGCTTACGACAACCGCGCGGGGGATTTTCGGCAGGTAGGCCATCAAAACCCCATCGTAGCCATCAGCCGAAAACGTCGCCGCAAGTGATGGATAAGGATTTGTAGTGGCGCGATCAACGCAGTTGTCCCAACGATCCTCGATTTCCTCCTTGATGCCACGTAACTCAGCCCCCAGATTCGGAGCATCCAGGAGCGATTGGGGATCGCCGAAAACTGATGCTCCGATAGCCGGAATTACTTTGCCAGCCAGCAGTCCAGTTTTGGCGCCTTGGTAAGTACAGTCGTCAATATATCCGAGTTCATGTAGCTTATTCAGCCCGTTGTCGAGTTGACCTACCACTATCTCCCAAGGGAGGCTCAGAAACCTATAGGTAAGGACACCTGACGCTAAGAAGCACTTCGGCGGACCGGAACCTGGACACTTTCTCAAGGTTGTCTTCGCCCATTCAGCTATGGGGTTACCGCTGTTGAAAGTCCGATTCCACCCCGTGGCTACGGCAGATTTTATACCGCCAAATATCGCTCGAAAGCCCTTCTTGATGTTGTTTTCTGTTACCTTGACAGCCGTGTTCGATTTGCGGATTGAAAGAAAGTCCGTGGGCAGATTGAATGTCCGTTGCAATCCACCGGCATCGGGGCGATAAGTTCTTGACATCAAGACATCCAAAGATGTTTCGGAAGACTGGTTCTTGAGAAGAATTGGCTCAGACAATCCCACATTGTAAGACTGATACACTAGTCCACTCGAAGTACTGCAGGCGAAAACGTACATATGAAGTCCCTCCTGCGTTCCGGCTGTTGGTGCGCTGTAGACGAAAGTTCCGTTCGGTTGCACCTGACAGGTGGCGAGAATATCCTGTGCTGGATCTTCTACGGTCAGTTGCCCGCTGGAAGGCACATAGGGCGCTCCATCGCGATAAGCTAATTTCCCGCTGATAGCGATTTGATCGCCCACATACTCACCAACGACCGGACTGTCAAACTCGAAGTGCGGATACGGATCCGTCACCAGCACGTTGTCAAACGCGATATCGCACGATCCGTACGCGCCTGTGTAGCAGGTCACACCGATTCCACCTGAATAGTAGACATCAGCAGAATCAGTGTATGTGAGTACCGGATTGTTGTTCACGTAGACTTTAAGCAATTCGTCGACGCATGACACCTTGATAGTGTACCAGACGCCGGTTGTGTTCGCGAAAGGCGCTAAAGTCAAGAGAGCTGGCAGACCGCTGTCAGACCTCTTGGTGAGCAGGATTTCGCCTGCGCCGCCCGGACCTGAACCTGACCGGA
>JAPLUP010000511.1 GCA_026397575.1 Candidatus Zixiibacteriota bacterium | reverse complement strand
TGTAGGTCAAAACCGCTTCGGTTTTGACATCTCTGTCTTCCCTCACCCTGACATATGTACCCCCCATTTTTGTAGTGATTCACTGCAAAAAACTCGCGCAAGACAGTTAGTAGAACGCTGGTTGCGGCACCGAAGGTCACCCCGGAGTGCTCTGTGGGTCGGGTGATTAGCGGCAGAGTGTGCATGACGTTCGCCCTGAGCTTGTCGAAGGGCGCACCATGCACAGCACTACCTCCTACTCGACCAGGAATCGCCTGCGGTTGAACGGCAACGACTAAGCTAATATAATGCCGAACAATAACCGTTACGACCCAGGACATGTTCGTGCTTCGCCGTGGTGAGTGAGTCTGTCGCTACAAACCAAGTGGCTCGCGCTGTCAGATACATGCCGTCCGGCTGACACGCTTTGATGTGTGGGTTTTTCCCGTAGGGGCACCCTGCCTGTGCCCTGTGCGCGGCGTACGTCCTCGTGCGCCGCGGATGATGCGCCGTCAGGAACCCTTTCCTGACGGCACATCAAAGCACCGGTGCCCCATCTACCATTGATGGGTCTCGTATGTCTTCCGTCGTGATCGTCTTCGATTTGGGTCAAACCTGTCATGACGGTCTCTACTGAAGAACAGTTTACACCGTCAACCGGAACCCAGTAATAGAGCGTATCGTGACAACCGCGAATCCGATCGACCTCGCTACAATAGCGGACGTTTGCGATGTCGATGACTCAATGGAGGAGCGTCCCCTTTTCCCCGCGACCGGTTCCGGCTCTTTGGCAATTTGACGGATGACTTGATCCTGTCGTTGTCGTACGTGTTTTCCCTCTGGGGACACATCGTTCGGCTGTACCTGTTCCGTCCTGTGCACCATGTGCGCGGCGTACGTCCTCGTGCGCCGCGGATTAGGTTCAGGCTTGTTCCATCGGCGCGAATCGAATATCAAAACACGATCGGGAACCCAAGGTCAAACAGGCCAACCATCCGCCTGCGGGAGCTGACGGCCTAGGCCCGCTTGTTCTTTGACATCGCGAATAGCATTATTCGCACGATATCGTAACGAAACCCACCCGACGCTTCGCTCTGGGTGAGCTACAGTTTAGTAGGTCAAGCCCACTTGGTGCTTGACGTCACGCTGTCGCTGATTGCCGTTGCTCGGTCTTCGTGTCTAGAGTATCTTCCCAAGATTGTATCACAGGAGATTTCTATGACACGTCTGATCTTCGTTGCCCTGATGCTGATAACATCATCCACAGCGTTTTCACAGGACTTTTCTCTTTTCGATTCCGCCATGGCGCAAGTCGGTAAAACTCGCGAGGATATCCGGTTCGATCAGGATGAGATGGCGAGTTGGGGTGGCGACATGTGGCGCCTTTCCTATTTCACCATGTTCCACAAGAATCCACTCAAACTTCCCAAGTACGGCCAAATGAATCTCGAAGCATTCACTGCCGACTGCGGCAACATTACGGCACTTGTCGGTAGCGCCGGACGCAAGATCGATTGTCCGGTGCGTCGGGGACTCATCGGCGATCCGCTTGAGGCTTACACAAAGCGTTTGGATTCTTTGCCGCAGACTTCGTTTACCGCAAGTCATAAATTGCTGGCGGGATCGCAGTTTGCCAAGCTGCGAGCCAAGATCGATCTGATCTATGCGCTGATCGACGACGACGAGTTCAATTTCAAAAAGGCATTCGATAAGGTGGAGAAGGATAAGTATCGCCGTCAGATCTATGAGTATTTCGTCGCCGATAGTCAGAAGTACAACGACTTAGTGGAGGAATTTGCGACCGGAGTTGATTTCAATCGGATGGTTGGAGGCGCGGAGGATCTTGCCGAGGCACTCAAAAGAGGGGCTGATTCACTGGAATTCTGCACCTTCCCGGACTCTCGCTCGGAGATAAAAACGCCCAAGGGATTGATCGTGATCGGCACCAAAGGCAAGGATGAGTATTCGTTCCAAACGCCACCTCTATTGATTCTCGATGCGGGAGGTGATGACACCTATCGCATTACGGGATTTCCCACCGGCTACCCACTCAATGCGATCATCGATGTCGCCGGAAACGACAAGTACATCTCTGAAGATACAACTTCACCCGGAATCGGCGGCGCTGTTCTGGGAATGTCAGTTGTGATCGACAAGTCCGGTGACGATTTCTACGACGCCAAAAACGTCGCACAGGGTTGCGGCATTTTCGGCGTGGGTGTCGTCATGGATAACAACGGTCGTGACAGATACCGTGCCAAGACCTTTGCACAAGGGAGTGCTGCCTTTGGTGTCGGAGTCTTAGCGGACAGCACTGGCGACGACTCGCTTTACTGTTGGATGAACTCGCAGGGGTGTGGTTACACCAAAGGTTGTGGGCTTTGCATCAACTACTCGGGCAATGACGTTTATGTCGCCGAGGACAGCATTCTCTTCAGTCCGGGTCAACAAACCAAGGAACACAACTCGTCGCTGTCTCAAGGAGTTGGTTTTGGCAAACGCGCTGACTTCGTCGATGGTCACAGTTGGGCAGGAGGTGTTGGCATTCTATGCGATATTTCGGGCAATGATAAGTACTCCGCCGGGCTGTTTGCGCAAGGGTGCGGTTACTGGTTTGCGCTGGGAATGCTCATTGATGGTACCGGCGATGATAATTACCACAGCGTTTGGTACACGCTGGGGTCCGGGGCGCACTTTGCGATTGGGTATCTCGATGATTTCGCAGGCAATGACACCTATAACGCGACGATGAATATGTCAATCGGCTCGGGGCATGATTTCACCCTCGGCTATTTCAATGAACGCGGGGGCAATGACGTGTATTATGCTCCTGGTCTGTCGCTTGGCGGCGGGAATTTTCAGGGGATCGGGATATTTCATGACTGGAGCGGTGACGACGTATACAACACCAGCGGCGGGTTCAACTTGGGTGGCGCCCGCGGACTCATTCAGGGAGCACGTGCCTATCTGTATACGTTTGGCGTGTTTGTCGACGGTGGCGGCAAAGACACGTACACAGATACTCGGGTGAAGAGCGGGTTACTCTGGATCAGCCCCAAGTCAGACACGCTGAAACCGAACGCGTACGAGATAGGTGTGGGGGTTGACAAGTAGGTATGTTGCTTCACACCGCTTCCCGAATCCACTCTCGTTGAAGGCGAATAACTTACGTCGGCTCAGCAAGGTGTTCCAGTGCGCAGATTAAACAGCCACTAGGGCATCACCGGATTGTGATGCTACTCATGTCCAATCACCACTCACAATATGCTAAAATTTTAGCATTTAGTGCTTGACAAACGAACCACTATCTGCTAAATTATTAGCAGGTGGCAGAGAACGGCAGCATCTGATGGGATTTGAAGGCGGACTGCAAATATGAGTAGGCGAACTATCGAACACCTCAGCAGGCGGGAACGGCAGATAATGGATATAGTCTATCGACTTGGCACGGCCTTGGTGTCCGAGGTTCTGAAGGCCATTCCTGATCCCCCCAGCTACTCGACAGTTCGCGCGCTTCTCGGCGTGTTGGTAGAGAAGGGACACTTGAACTATGTGAGGAGGGGTCGCGCCTATTCGTATATGCCGATCTTGAGTCCAGCGAAGGCACGCCAGTCCGCGCTCAAGCACGCTCTGCGAACGTTCTTCAACGGCTCCGTCGAGGGAGTCGTCGTCACATTGCTTGATGTCGCGGCTGGGCGGCTAACCGACGACGAACTCGATCGGCTGGAGCGGATAATTCGCGAAAAACGAGGAGAGGAGCGAAAGAGATGAGTTGGGCATTAGACGCTTTGGCGTCATTCCAGGTCAATCAGGGATTCGCGCTTCTAATCTTCGCGAACGCGATTAAGGGCGCGCTAATCGCCGGACTATCACTTTTTGTTCTCAGAGTTGCTCTCAGACGGACGAGTCCGGTGATACATCTCCTGATCATGCGCTGGACTGTCGGAGTGCTCTTGCTGCTGCCGGTTGTTGCCTTGACTGTTGACGCCTGGATACTTCCCGTATCCGACAGCGTGGCGTCCGTCTTGCGGATAAATAGCTCTACTGTCGGGCTAAACCTTGGTCACGAAAGCGAATCTTCTCAAGGCATTCTGTCACTGGCCGCACTGTCTACGATGGCGCTGATCCTGTGGCTTGCTGGTGTCGTAGTTGTTATCGTGAGGAGAGCTATTGGCGTTCTCAGGGCGAATGCCATCTGCCGGTCTGCCGAAACGATAGCATCAGGGCAGGCCGTCGAGATCACTGCGACGGTGACTTCCAGAATCCGACTAAAACAACCCGTGCGATTGGCCAGTTCGCAGCGAATTGACACGCCTTTTGTCTGGGGCATCTTCAGACCCACGATAGTGCTCCCCAGATCGGCACAAGACTGGTCAGCGGAGCGGCTGCGCATGGTGCTGAGCCATGAATTGGCCCACATCAAGGGTCGTGACATCTTCTGGAACTTCATCGCCCTGGGCGCCGAAGCGATTCACTGGTTTAATCCACTTGTATGGATGCTTCGAAAGAGCATGAATGAGGAGACGGAAATCGCGCGGGACGATTCGGTTCTCCGTGTAACTGCCGATGCTCAAACGTATGCCGAGCATTTGGTAGCGATGGCGCGTGAAATCACTAATGGTCATCCTGCCGTTCCCGCGGCTGTAGGAATGGCCAATCGAATCCAACTGGAGGCAAGAATCATGTCGATCATGAACAACCGCGTGCGGTCAGTGGAGATTGGGCGGTCCTTGACTGCGCTTATCTCGCTATGTGCCTTTCTGATGATATTACCGCTGGCGATGCTTCAGTTACACGCCGAGAACAAAGCCGATACGACCAAAACAGAACTCCCGCGCCCAGATGATTTTGTGGCGATGGACAGCGTTCCCGTCGCAGTTCTGTTGCCAAACCCTGTCTACCCCAAGGATGCTAAGAAGGCAAATCAAGAGGGCACGATTCGGCTCAAGGTTCTCATTGATAAGGAGGGAACCGTTCGAGACGTCATCATGCTAAAACCATCAGGCCACAAGACGATGGACGATGCGGCTCTAGAGGCGGCCGGAAAGGGAAAGTGGTTGCCAGCCAAAAAGGAAGGTAAGCCCGTGGCCGTCTGGGTTTCCTACGAGATAAAATTCGGACCGTGGTGGCCTCATCAGCCAGCACCAAAGGAGCCCTAACAGTCCTCTCGGTCTGCTGTTGCGTCCAGTTGGTCTTGCCCTTCGACAGCCGGACGGCCCGTGGCAAGGCGTAGACTAATTTTCAGCTCAGCGAGCACCTATTCGTCGCTGAGCTTTCTTTTCGTCACACCGATCCATCCCGGCGCCGTATTGGTCGTCTGCCGGAGGATGAGATTCAACTGTGCGGTGTGATGTTGTACGTGACGCATGTTGTATAGGAGCAACTCCACGGTGCTGAAGTCCATCCACCCCGATCGATAACGCCGTTGCGCCGTCTCCTCAGTCAGCGCCGCAATCTTCGCTCGGCATTTCTCGCGGTCATACTCGAGATAATTGCGAAGCTCCTCCTTCGTGTATACTCTTGGCGGAAACGCTCCTTTGGGGTCCATCTCCTCCAGCCCAAACGGAGCCGGAGGCACAAAGCCCTCCCGCGTTTCAGACAGATAGTAGTCCAACCAGAAGAGGGTGTGAAACGTCAGATACCAGAATTCGTACCAACGCGCGGTGAATGAGTCCCCCGAATTCGCCGGCTTTGCCCACAAATCATCGGGACAGGCGGTCAGCGCGTTTTCGAGCATGTCAATAGCGGCCCCAAATTGCCGCCAGATGATTGATTTCCAGTCTATATCCATAATACAACTCTTTCAACTTTGCACCAAGCTACGGCTTATCCAGTTGAGAGGCAATCACATTTGGCGGCATTGTCTGCCCACGCTGTTTCGTCGGTAATGGCCGTCGATTTCGGCTAAGTGGAATCTCCAAACATAGGGAATATGGCGACACGTATTCTACAAAGAAATTGTTGACTCAACGGTTTAGACATCTTAATTGAATCAGAGCGGCGCCTCCGCTACGCAAAGTATAGGAGTTTATGTGTCAGCAGGAAATAATCCGACAGTGGGGACCAAGGATCGTAACTTCGCCATTACGCGCGTCTTCGACGCGCCTCGCGATCTGGTATTCAAAGCGTGGACAGAGCCGGAACGCGTTGCCAGCTGGTGGGGGCCAAATAGATTTACAATGCCAGTCTGCAAGATTGACCTGAGACCGGGTGGAGTTTTTCACTATTGTATGCGTTCGCCGGATGGAAAGGATTATTGGGGCAAAGGGGTCTACCGTGAAATCATTGAATCCGAA